>JAOAHO010000034.1 GCA_026415195.1 Bacteroidia bacterium
AGATGTGTATAAGAGACAGCTACAGGATTGCAGCTTTCTTTCATATCCTGATTTTCCTTATGGGCTTCACCACCTATTCGGTTTTTGCCTTCAGCGGTCATCTCAGTGCCCAATTGTGGAATAAATTCCTAAAAAACTAATTCTTCCTTTTCTTTAAAGGTAATATCGTGCGCTTCCAATTCTTTTAATATCGGACGATACCACTTTTCTTCAACGGGAATTACAATGCCCTTGTCGGTAATTTTATTTTCAGCAAATAACCTTACTGCAACGGCCAAAGGAAGACCTACGGTTTTTGCCATGGCTGTTCTGGAATTTGACTCCCCTTCCAGGTCTAACCATGAAATGTATTTAAATTTTTTTCCGTTTAACTCATAATAAAACTCATGAGCCATGACCACCCTGTCTTTATCATTATCTTTCAATTTCCATTTCTTTTCCAGTACGGCCTGCAATGCATCAGCCAGCGACTCCGCTTCCCTTGGAAGCGGCTCATTTTTGAATAATCCAATGTATTCAAGTTTTTTTTCAATATCGTCATTCCAAAAATTTTCATATTTTTTTTTAATGAAATCACGTAAATCTGATTCGGGAGATAATGCAAGGCACTGCCTTGCCAGATGATGTAAAGTATATGTATCCCCGACGGACAATATGGCATTTTCGTCCGTGAGTCCGATATCGACCAACACATGCCATGCTTTGCAATATCCTGGGTAACGAAGGGTACCCCTGATCAACGTGGGAATACCTTCCAAGCCATACACCTTTTCATAGCTCAAAGAATCGCGGTTTGGATAGGCATCAAAAATTCCCGATTCATCGGTTTTAAGTGTAAAATGTTCCAGGAACAACCGATGATAGGGCTTAAAAATGGTTTGTCCGTCGGAACGATAAATGGCCGTGCCTTTACCGGCCAACACCACATTTCTGGGGTTCCAACTGAACTTATATCCCCAGGGGTTGTCGTTTGAAGACTCGGCCACCAGTCCGCCACACCAGGATAAAAAACCGGTAATCCGACCTCCACGCAACTTCAGTTCTTTAATGATTTTCATGGCCGACATGTGGTCAATTCCAGGATCAAGGCCACATTCATTAAAGAAAAGCAATCCTTTTGCGTTAATATCATGCTCTAATTCCCTGAGGGCTTTACTAACATAGCTTGCCGTAAACAAATGCTTGCCGAATTGCACGCATATCTTGGCTATTTCAGGATGCATCAAAGCCGGAAGCATGGAAATAACCACGTCCTGCTCGCGGATGAGTTCAGCGGTTCTTTCCGTTTGGTTCACATTTATCTGTGCCATCCTGACATGAGGATAACGGACACATTTTTTTTTGACCAATTGTACATCGGCATCGGCCACGGTTAGAGAATATCCCGAGGCGGGAGAATGAGAGGCAAGGTAATCAATCAAAAAATCCGACGATCTGCCGGCTCCGATGATTAAAATTTTTTTCATTTGTCAGGCATGTTTTTTTACATCGGAGGCATCTATAGTGTCGGAACAAAGAATAATAAGCCGTTCAATCATATTTCTGAGTTCACGCACGTTTCCGGGCCAGGTCAAATTTTGCAATTCCTGAATGGCTTCGGGGGTAAATTTTTTTTCGGTAATGCCCATCTCACGGCATATCCAATGATTAAAATATTCTACCAGGAGGGGAATATCATCAATACGTTCACGCAGCGGGGGAACCTGGATACGAATGACACTGAGGCGATGATAAAGGTCTTCCCTGAAATTGCCTTTTTCAATTTCTTTTTTCAGGTCTTTATTAGTAGCCGCCAGAACCCTGACATTAACGGGAATATCTTTATCGCCGCCCACCCTTTGAATTTTATTTTCCTGCAAAGCCCTCAGTACTTTTGCCTGTGCGCTTAAACTCATGTCACCGATTTCATCCAGGAACAAAGTTCCTCCTTCGGCCAATTCAAATTTTCCTTTTTTTTGTGCTATGGCACTGGTAAAAGAACCTTTTTCATGACCGAACAATTCACTTTCTATTAACTCAGAAGGTATGGCAGCACAATTTACTTCAATTAATGGCCCCTGTGACCGTTTACTTCTTTCATGGATCATGCGGGCCACCAATTCCTTACCGGTGCCGTTTTCTCCGGTAATCAGAACACGGGCATCGGTGGTTGCCACCTTATTGATCATAGAAAGCACCTCAACTATGGCAGGAGACTGGCCAATGATTTCGGTTCCTTTGTAAATTTTTTTTCTTAGGGTTTTGGTTTCCTGAACCAAAAGGTTCTTATCCAAGGCATTCCTCACGCTGACAAGCAACCGGTTCAGGTCGATGGGCTTGGCAAGGTAATCATAAGCTCCGTTTTTTACTGCCTCCACGGCAGTTTCGATCGTTCCATGGCCGCTCATTACAATAAAAACCGTCTCGGGAGATTTTTCCTGAATATTTTTTAAAAGTTCCATGCCATCCATCTTGGGCATTTTAACATCAGAAAGCACAATATCGAATTTTCCTTGAACGGCAAGTTCCATTCCCGTTTGGCCGTCCTCTGCTTCCATTACCTCAAAATCCTCGAATTCCAGAATTTCCCTGATGCTTTTACGGATGGCTTTTTCATCGTCCACCACCAGTATCTTCGGCTTGCTTTTTCTCATGATGTCCGTTATGCAAATTTAAAAAATTGATTTTACTGCCAAATGTCATTTAATATTTCCGAAACTACACCTTCCTTTAATGAACCCTTACAACAAAAAATATCGGTAACTCCTGTAATCTTCATGACAGTACGAATTAAAATCAACGAAAGCACAATCATGTCCCTTCGCATGGCTATCAACCCCTTCATGTTTTCTCTTTCTTTATAGGTAGAATGGACGACTTTTTTATACAAAGCTTCAAAAGCTTCTTGAGAAACCTTAAAATTTTTATTAGGATCAAACTGATCAGATTCGATCATTTCGTGAATGGTATCAAAGGCACCGGAGGCGCCAAGCAATAAAGCAGGCTTATACAGTTGTGTCATTAGCCTGAGTTCATACATTTTCTCCGTAAACATTTCTTCGTAAAATTTTATTTCCTGTGTAGTTATGGGATCGGAATGCGGATATTGACCTAAAATCCTGGCCATTCCCAAAGGATAACTGATTTTCCATAGAATGGAATGGTCTTCTCCCAATATAATGCATTCATTGCTGCCGCCCCCAATATCCAATATCAAAGTTTTAATTTTAGGCGGATCAAAACCAAACAGAATTCCTTTAGCTATAAGTTCAGCCTCCCTGTCACCGTCAATTACTTCAATTTTTATGCCTGTTTTTGAAAATATTTTTTTTATTAATTCCTCTGCATTCAATGCATCACGAAAAGCCGAAGTACCGATGGCAATGATTTTTTCAGAATTAAATTCACGGGATAATTCATAAAATCTTTTCATGGCACTCACTGCCCTTTCCGCCGCTTCATTCGTTATTAACCCCGTGGAATTTAAACCGGAACCGATTTTAACCGGAGATTTTTCCTGATAAACTATGTTTTTAAATGGATAAACGCCAAATATTATCAGATTAAACGTATTAGTACCACAATCAATAACGGAAAACTTATTCACAGATTTGCTAAAGGTATTGATTTTTTGAAAAACAATTCTTATATTTACATACTAAAATTTATTTTATGAAAAAAATAATCTACCCGTTTTTGATGTTGTTTTTATACAACATGATTTATTGCCAAGTTGTGAACAGTAACTATGTTGATGGCCAAATCTATCTGAAATTTAAAAACGGAAGGATAAAATATCTGATGAATGAAGACCCGCATAATATTCCGATATCGAAAATTCCTATATTGGAAAAACTTAAAACCACCTATGGAATCACCAAAGTAATCAAACCATTTTATCAGGCTGATGATGATGCAAATCTGATGCATATTTATCAGGTGTTTTTCACCAAACATGCCGCTGTAGAATCGCTGATTCGTGACTTACAAAATGAGGCCATTGTGGAATATGCGGAAAAAGTTCCTCTAATGCAAACGTTTGCCACTCCCAACGATCCCACTCTTGGCGCTCACCTGGGGCAAATAAATGCATATAATGCATGGAACATATTTAACGGTAATTCTAATATTACTTGTGCCATTGTTGATAATGCCATACAGCACACACACGTAGATTTAGCCGGTAACATTTGGAATAATCCCGGTGAAATACCCAGTAACAACATAGACGATGATGGGAACGGTTATGTGGATGATATCGTGGGATATGATGTAGCCGACAATGATAATGATCCTTCACCTCCGAATAATAGCTTTAGCCACGGTACTCACTGTGCGGGTATTGCAGGTGCACGTACCAATAATGGCATAGGTATTGCCGCCATCGGTTGGAACATTAAAATAATATCTGTTAAAGCAACTCAGAATACCGGATCACCTACATCGGTGAGCAACGGTTATGGCGGAATTGTATATGCTGCCAAATGTAAAGCACGCATTATTTCCTGTTCGTGGGGCGGTACCGGTTATTCAGCCACTGGCCAAAGTATTATAGATTACGCATGGAACAAAGGATGTATTGTTGTAGCTGCTGCCGGTAACAACAATACAAGCACCCCTACATACCCGGGCGCATATAATAATGTATTGTGTGTTGCATCAGTAAACGGTTCTAATGTAAAATCATCTTTTTCCAATTACGGTACGTGGGTAGATGTATCGGCTCCGGGCGAAAATATTCGTAGTACATGGCCCACCAATACTTATCAATTGTCTTCCGGTACTTCCATGGCAACACCGCTGGTTGCCGGGCTTGCTGCCCTTATGCTTTCGGCATGCCCCTACATGACGTCGAATGATGTTGTAAATTGCATTAAAAGCACTGCCGCCAATATTTACACCATTGCAGCAAATTCTACTTATAGCCCCGGATTACAGTTGGGAACCGGAAGAATTGAAGCATATCAGGCCATGCTTTGTGCTCAAGCTTTTCTGAGCAGTCCTCCTATTGCCAATTTTTACAGTGAACTCAGAAAAACAACTTGTCCGGGCGTAAATGTTGTTTTTAAGGATAGTTCATTATATGCCCCGACCAGTTGGACCTGGAATTTTCAAGGAGGTACCCCTGCCACATCTACTTCATCAAATCCAACTGTCAGTTGGAGCTCGCCCGGCACTTACAGTGTAAGCTTAACCGTTGCCAATGCCAACGGTTCAAATACAAAAACCAAATCGGCATACATTGTGATTACTAACCCCCAAAATCTGCCATTTTCTGAAAACTTTCAAGGTTCACAATTCCTTCCAACTAACTGGTCTTATTTCAACATTGACAATGACAGCGTCATTTGGAAAAGGAAATACGGTGTCGGGGGTTATACAGTTAATGCCGCTGCTTCTTGCGTATTCTTTAATAATTATGATGACGATGCCAGCGGATTCAGGGACCAACTGATGTTGCCTCCGCTTAATTTTTCCAACGTTGCAAGGGCAACATTACGTTTTGATGTGGCATATAAACAATTTGACAATCAATATTCGGATACTTTGGTTGTCAGGGGTAGTTCAAACTGCGGAAATACATGGAGTAATCCTCTCTATCAACGTGGCGGAAGTTTGCTTTCAACTTCACCCGGAACTTTACAAAATAACATTTTTGTACCAACAGCTACAGAATGGAGAACCGATAGTGCAGTGGTCAATGCTTTTTCATTGCAACCTTCCGTTCGTCTGTCTTTCTTTAATCATGGACGTTGGGGACAAGCGCTTTATATCGATAATGTAAATATTTTCTTACCGGCGCCCACCATGAGTATTACTGGTCTTCCATCCAATGCTTGTACAGGGAATCCATATAATATTACTAATCTTACCATTGGAGCTGTAGGTTATACATGGAATGTAGTTCCTACAGCAACTATTTCATCTCCTAATGGTACCAATACTTCCATAACCTTTAACACCCCCGGTACTTATACTGTTAGCTTAGTGGCAAATAATGGACCTGTAACCAATACCCTTACACAGATAGTAACCGTTAACACTTCACCTACAGTGATTGCTTCGGGGTCGCCTACCAACATTTGTTCAGGTTCTGTTGCCTCCCTCACTGCCAGCGGTGCTTCTTCCTATACATGGAGTAATGGTGCCAATACCCCCAATACCACCGTTAATCCTACCACCACTACCATTTATTCCGTCACCGGATCTAATGGAACCTGTTCCCAAACCAAAACCGTTCAAATTAATGTTACTACCACCCCTACCGTTACGGTGAACAATCAAACTATTTGTCCTGGCGGCTCTGCCACGCTCATTGCCAGCGGAGCCACATCATATTCCTGGAATACCGGTGCCACCACTTCAGTTATTGTTGTCAGTCCTACGGTAAACACGAATTACACGGTTACAGGATTAAACGGAACTTGTACCGACACAAAAACATTGTCGGTAACAATCGGAACTGGCATATCTCCGAATATTACGGCCTCTACTTATACTTTGTGTGCAGGCGGTACTGTCCAACTTAACGGCACCGGTGCAACGAACTATACCTGGTTACCCGGTAATCAGAATACGTCCAACATCACGGTAACCGTTAACTCAACTACCACCTATACTTTACTGGGTTCCAGCGGAACGTGTACCGGAAATGCCGTTACAACCATATCTGTGGTGCCTGCGCCCTCACTGGTCACCAATCCTGCTTCTTCTGCCTCCACCTGTGCCGGTGGAAGCGTAACATTAAGTGCATCGAATTATGCCACTTATACCTGGCAACCCGGTAATATTAATTCATCTTCAGTTACCGTTTCTCCCACTTCCACTCAAATCTACACAGTCAGCGGTCAACTTGGTAATTGCACATCATCCAAAACTATCCAGGTTACTGTGGTAAATTACCCGACATTAAACGTCTCTTCCTCTCCATCCGCGGCAATTTGTTCAGGAAATACCGTTAATCTTACTGCTAGCGGTGCAACTACCTACTCATGGAATACAGGTTCAACAGCTTCCGTAATATCCGTTAGTCCGGGAACCACTACCACATACACTGTATTTGGGTTTAATAGTTCATGCGGAACCGTTGCTACGATTCAAGTATCGGTTAATCCTAACCCGACATTAAGCACCTCTGCATCAGCCAATCCTGTTTGTCCATTCGAGACTACCACGCTGACTGCCACCGGTGCCAATTCATACACCTGGGCTCCATTCGGGCTGACCGGAAATACTATCCAACTAGCTCCCAGTTCCCCTATAACGCTTACCCTTAGCGGATCAATCGGTAATTGTACTTCTTCCATACCCGTCAGTGTATCTGTGGCACCTTCACCTACTCTCAATGTAAGTACCACCCATACTTTACTGTGTGATGGATCCTCTGCCACACTAACTGCTTCGGGGGCCAATAATTATACATGGTTGCCTTCTAACACTTCTGCAACATTTTTAGTTATATCGCCTTCCGTTACCACTACCTATACATTAATAGGAGCCGTTGGAAATTGTTCCGATCAAACCACGTTCACCCAAAGTGTAACGGTTTGCAACGGACTTTCAGATAATTCAAGTATTACCGATTTTCTGATTTATCCTAATCCAACCAAAGGTTCTTTTGAATTGATTGCTAAGCCGGAAAGCAACTTCAAAGTGACAGACGCAACCGGAAGAACACTAATCATTGGTAAATGCATTGGTGAAAGAACAAACATATCCCTTGATTTTGTTGCGCCTGGAATTTACTTTATTACTGTTGATAGCGGTAAGATTTCTTCAAACAAGAAAATCATTAAAGAATAACAACAATTCCATTTTCAAGGTAATTTTAATCCCCCATCTTTGGGGGATTTTTTTTAAACAAAATCTTTATTTATTTTGTTTGTATTGTATATTTGTCATTTGAAAATTTGAACATATGGCTAAAGAAATAACAGACAGTAACTTTGAAGAATTGGTTTTGAAAAGTGATAAGCCTGTTTTGGTAGATTTTTGGGCAGAATGGTGCGGCCCTTGCAGAATGATAGCTCCCGTGGTAGAAGAACTTTCAAAAGATTTTGAAGGTAAAGCCGTGGTGGGAAAGGTTAATGTGGATGAAAACAGTGAAATCAGCGCAAAATACGGCATTCGCAATATACCTACATTACTTTTCTTCAAAAACGGTGAGGTAGTGGATAAGCATGTTGGTGTTGCCCCTAAAAGTATATTGGAAAGTAAGCTTAAAAATCTTTTATCTTAAACTCAGATGCCTCAAATTTAACCATGCCTTAATAAATATGAGGCATGGTTTTTTTTTGTCGGATGAAAAACATTAGTGAAAAGAAATTCAACAGAGGGAAACAAAGTCGTTGGGATGAATTTTTATTTCTGTTGAAAGTATTATTTGAATTTATCAAGGGCTTCAGGACATTTCATTTTCTGGATGAATGCATCACCGTGTTCGGTTCGGCCCGTTTTACGGAAGGAAATTTGTACTACGAAAATGCCAGAAAACTGGCATTTGAACTTTCAAAAAAAGGTTATGTAATATTAACCGGGGGCGGTCCGGGCATCATGGAAGCGGCTAACCGGGGCGCCAGGGAGGCCGGAGGGCTTTCGGTGGGATGTAACATCTTATTGCCTCATGAACAAAAACCAAATCCTTTTCTGGATAAATGGGTAACCATAAAATATTTTTTCGTCAGAAAAGTTATACTAATTAAATACTCCAAAGCATTTATTATATTTCCTGGGGGATATGGCACGTTAGATGAATTTTTTGAAGCCCTCACGTTAATGCAAACAGGAAAAATCCCGTCCTTTCCGGTGATATTGTTTGGAAAATCATTTCATGAAGCGCTGTATGCTCATATAGAAAAAATGAAAAACGAGAATACCATTTCGGAGGATGACGCCAAAATGTTTTTATTCACCGATGATATTAAAGAAGCCCTTGATTACCTGAATAGTCATCCGGCCTTTCGAATTACCAAACCACCTAAAAAATTCAAGCCTATATTCTGGTTGGGTGAAAAAAAATAATTTTGCCCATGATGGATTTTCTTTGTCCCGTATGCGGTAATAAACAAAAAAAAATATTTTTAAAAACAAAAGATTTTTTTTTGTCTCAGGAAGATTTCACTCTGTCCGAGTGCACGAAATGCAGTTTAATCATTACCGATAATTTTCCCGATGAAAATAAAATAGGAAAGTACTATAAAAGCGAAAACTACATTTCGCATTCCGATAACCACCAAAAATCATTTTTCGCCTCGCTCTACAAAACAGCCCGCAACATAATGCTATCCAGAAAGTATACCATGATAAAAAAGCATCACGATTTAACGGGAAGCTTACTGGATGTGGGATGCGGAACCGGGTATTTTGCGGGGTATATGAAAAGTAAAGGTTGGATTACAAAAGGAGTTGAACAGGATGAAGGAGCTGCAGGATTTGCCAAAAAAAATTTCGGTCTGCATGTTATTACACCTAAAGAGTTTCTAAATGATTTACATCAAGAACCTTATGACGTGATTACCTTATGGCATGTACTGGAACATTTACATCGGCTCAATGAAAATTT
>JAOAHO010000035.1 GCA_026415195.1 Bacteroidia bacterium
CGCATAGGCCTTTACGGCTTCTTCCGGACGGTTCATCCCCGACAAGGCATTGCCCAATACAAACCAGCCGCGGGCCTGATTCGGATTAGCTTTCAAAGACCGCTCCACCAGCGAAATGGCTTTAGGATAATTGCCGTTCAGGTTTTCAAATTCCGCCAGCAAGACAAACGTCTTTTTATGAAAGGCAAGCTTTGATGCGCTGAAACTTAAAATTTGATAGGCCTTTTGTCCTTGATTTTTTTTAATGTAATACAACGCCAGGTTATACCTTAAGTCGGGAGATAAAGGGGCAATCCGCACGGCCTTGTTCAGGTATTGTTCTGCCAGTTCGTCCATGTCGCGCCTCATGTATTCCACCCCCAGGGAAGTGTATATGATGTGGGATTGCGGATATTTGGCATCGGCATCCTGAAGGATCAATAATGAATCCGACCATAAATGAATCCTGTTATAGGTCAGTACAGTTAATAAAATACTCCAAAAAGCAACCATGCCCCGCCATAATCTTTCGGATATATGTTTTTCCAGAGATGAGGAAATTCCGGCTACGAAGAATGGAACAAACAAATACACGTAGCGGTCGGCTATGGGTACCTGGCCAAAAGTAACGATTTGCAATACCGGCAACAACACCACTGCCGACAGCGAAATCATCAGAAACGCATTCGGGTTTTTATTTCTGAGCTTCCACCACACATAAGGTATTACAAACATCAATCCTGCCCCTGCCAGAAGCATCCACTTCAAATGCTTGGAATAGGGATACAGAATGGACAACCAAAAAGGAAATAGGGTATTCCAGGCATAGCGTGCATAAATGAAAAAAGCATGGGGAATACGATAAGCATAAGGCAGGTATTTCGATTCCTGAACAAACCCCTGTTCTTTCTGAATGAAATAAGTGAAAACGGAGAATGCGGCCGAAATAAAAAAAGTCATAATCAAATTGGCATAAAACCCGCGCGTGGGCCTGTTCATGCGCATGAAAAAAAATATCAATGGATAGATAACTCCAGTGGGCTTACTAAGCAAAGAAAACACGAAAAAAATATCGGATAAGACCATTTGGCGAAAAGACAATTCCTGCCTGCTGAGCGGAAGCATGGCAAGCAACAAAAAAAAATTGCCTAAAATGGTACGGGCTTCGGAAGCCCAGCACGTAGCCTCGGTTTGAATGGGATGTATAAGAAAAAAAAGTATGCTTAAAAAAACTGCCTGATCGGAAATTCTGAGGTTTTTAAAGATATAATAAAGCAAAACTGCATTAATCAGATGTAATAGTAAGGACACAAAGTGTATATAAAATATACTTTGCCCCAGATGATACAAACAAGTAATGTAAACCATAAAAAAAGGCATGTAATTTCCCAAATATCCCTGCGTAAACATTTCTTTCCATTTTTTTTGCTGTAATATAGAATTTTCCAGAATGAGTTCCGGGTCATCATAAATAAAGGGCTTATAAAATAGCACTTTATAATAAAGTACCACAAAGAGTATAAGCAATACTCCATAACCTACATAAAATACACCATTACGCATAGAAATTATTCGGTGTAGTTCAGGTCTTTATAAAATGTTTCTTCCAGTGTATAGGCCGACAGCAGAGCCAGGAAAAAAACCACAGTTCCCACAATAACCGACGAGAGGAAAAAACCCACCTGAGGTTGAAGGAAAGCATTGGCCATGGTCATTAAAGTGACGGTTCCCCTTACCATGTTGGGGACAGAAGTGGTTACCGTCGCCCTGATGTTGGTACCGAAAAGTTCGGAAGCGCTGCTCATGAACACTGCCCAATATCCGGTGGCAAAGCCAATCAAAAAAATCATCAGGTAAAATAAAAATTCATTTTTCCATGCAATCATGTAATAAATGCCCGATAAAATTAATGTCAGCCATATGAAAAACAGCAACACTTTCCTTCTGGATTTCAAATACTGGCTCATGGCACCGCTGGCCACATCCCCAATGGTAATGCCCATGTAGGCCACCATAATGGGGATTCGGGCTTCTTTGGGCGGATTCTGCATTCCCAATGCGCGCATCATTTCCGGAGAAAACTGCACCAAAAAATACATCACAAACCACACCGGAACGGCAATGCATATTATTTGCAGGTATTTTCTGAGGCGAAGGGGTGATTTCAGGATATACCACAAATTTCCCCTGACAACTCCTTTTTCGTTTTTCATTTCATCGAACATGGAACTTTCAAACACGCCAATCCTCATGAATAATAACAATAACCCTATGCCGCCGCCGATAAAATAACTGGCGCGCCAGTTGTTAATCCAAAGCGTAGTAACTCCCGCCACCACGGCTCCGAATAATCCCACCGAGGCCACAATGGTGGTGCCTATGCCCCGAAATTCCTTCTTCATGGTTTCGGCCACAAGAGTTACTCCCGCACCAAGCTCCCCAGCCAATCCAAAACCTGAAATAAATCGCAGCACCGCATACCAAAACGTATCATTTACGAACCCGTTGGCAATATTTGCAAGGGAATAAGTGATGATGCTGCCAAACAAGACCGACAACCTGCCGTATTTGTCGCCCAGGATTCCCCACACCAGTCCGCCCACCAACATTCCCCCCATTTGCCAACTCAGTAATGTAGCGCCCACTTCGGCTATCTGTTTTTTCAGCTCTTCTTCATCGGATACGGTTGCCGACAGGATATCTCGCAAACTGGCTACACGTTCCATGCCGAACAACACCAGATCATAAATATCCACAAAGTAGCCCAAGGCAGCCACAATGACGATGCGGTTCAGTATTCCTTTACTCATAATTTTTCAATATTTCTCCCAACGGTTCCCAAAGCGCACAAGAGGGTTTGGGAATGCCTAATATTTGTGCAACGGTAGGAGCAATCTGCGTAATGTATTTTCTGCCGAACACCCTGCCCTTCTTAATCCTGTGGCCATACCACAACATAGGAACATGCGTATCACCTGCATAACATACTCCATGCGTGGTACCATTAATATCGTAATCCAACCAACCGGGCGAGGGCGTATAAATCAAATCGGCCTCCAGTTTGGAAGCATAACCAGCTTTGTTCAGTTGCTCGGGAAAATCGTTTCCGGCACAAACCTGATCCAATAATGAACATTCCGCTACCTCCAGGATGCCTTCTAAAGACAGGAGGTATGCTTTGGTTTTATCAATGGCTTTACGATAAAAACCGGGGTCAGGAATATTGAGATAGATCAGGAAATTACTGACTTTTTCCAACCACTCAGCATGATTGAATTCTTTTCTGAAAAATGCCTTAAGGGTATCTTCCAATTTTTTTTCGGTAAGCGATCCTCCAGGAGTTTTGTGTTTTTTAAGATATCCGATATTTTCGGAACAAGCATGGTCGGCGGTCAGGAAAAGCAGGTATTGTCCTTGTCCTACCTGCTTATCCAAAAATGTAATCAGCGTGTCCAATTCCCTGTCGAGGCGGATGTAGGTATCTTCCAGTTCCACGGAACGCGGCCCGAACATATGCCCCACATAATCGGGGGCTGAAAAACTGATCCATAAAAAATCGGTTATGGCATCCTTACCCAGGGCTTCATGAACAACAGCCTGCATGGCAAAACGACGTAAAATGGTATTACCAAACGGAGTATATTTAAAAAACTTTGGTTTGTATCCTAACTTGGAAAAATCATAGGGGAATACGGCTTTACCTCCAAAAGGAGATTTTTCATAGGGAAAATCATCTTCGGTGGATGAAGTGTAAGTATTAATACTGTATAAAGTACTCCATCCGTTTTTCAGGTAATCCTCAGGACGAAAATTTCGATTAAAGCTCTGGGCCCATCCTGGCAATTGTTCTCGATAAAATGAAGAGGTAATGAAGTGGCCCGATGAATCATCCATCCAATAGGCACCGTCGGCAGCATGCCCGGCAGGTAAAATGGCACTGCGGTCTTTCAGGGAAACGGAAATGACTTTGGATTGTTTGTTGCGAAATTTCAGTTCATCGGATATGTTCGTACACCACAAACGGTGCGGGGATTTTTTCCCGTCTTTGTAACCGAGCGGAACTGAAATGACGGTGGCGTCATCCACACAATATATTTCCTTTTTTTCCTGCCTGATGTACCACTCGTTGGCAACAATGCCATGGAAACGCGGTGTGGATCCGGAATAGATGGAGGCATGGCCGGGCCCCGTAAATGTGGGTACATAGTTATAATGCATGTCTTTAAAAACTAATCCATTGTCTGTCAGCTTGCGAAAACCGTTGTTTCCGAACCTGTTCCGGAAGCGGTGCAGGTATTCATCGCGCATTTGATCAATCACGATACCAACAACAAGCTTTGGAGCATCAGGAGTTTTAACAGAAATTTTATTTTGTGCACTTCCAGGTAATATCAAAAAAAACAATATTTTATTTATCCATTTTTTCATAAACAGAAGCATGGCTTTTGTATTCCGGAACCAATTCTTTCATTTTGCCCACAATGCGTTCATTATCCTGTATGGCAAAGAGTTCAATCAGTTCTCGAATTCCTTTGTCTACCTCTTCCAATGGATATTCCCTGGTTTTACCAATCAGTATTTTTGGATGATGCGTAGGAAGGGTATTTTCGGCATCGGCTAAAAGTTCTTCATACAATTTTTCGCCCGGTCTTAATCCGGTATATACGATTTGAATGTCTTTACCGACCTCCAGCCCTGCCAGCCGAATCATTTTCGAGGCCAGATCGGCAATACGGACGGGCTTTCCCATGTCGAAAACATAAATTTCACCCCCTCGCCCCATCGAAGCCGCTTCCAACACCAACTGGCAGGCCTCGGGTATGGTCATGAAATAGCGGGTAATATCAGGATGTGTTACGGTAAGCGGTTCCAGGTTTTCTATTTGCTTGTAAAAGCGAGTAATAACCGAGCCATTCGACCCCAGCACATTCCCAAAGCGCGTGGTTATGAATTTGGTTTTCCCTAATGAATTCATCGATTGCACGTACATCTCGGCAATGCGTTTGCTGGCACCCATAACGCCGGAAGGATTTACGGCTTTATCGGTGCTGATAAAAATAAATTTCTGCACTCCGTGCCTTAACGAAGCGTCAGCCAAGACCTTAGTACCGTAGATATTGGTATAAACCGACTCTGAAGGGTTGTTTTCCATCATGGGAACATGCTTGTAGGCCGCTGCATGAAAAACAATTTCGGGTTTAAAAACTGAAAACGCTTTTTCCATCCTGTCGGGATTGCGAATATCCGTCAGGGCCACTTCCACATGGGTGTCGGCATTTTTCCTGGAGCCAAATTCAAGTTCAAGTTCGTAAAGAGGTGTTTCGGCTATGTCGAGCAAATACATTTTAGACGGTCGAAATGCAAAGCATTGCCTGGCCAATTCACTTCCTATGGACCCCGCTGCACCCGTGATCATGATGGTTTTCCCCTTGATCATGGCTTCGATCTGATCGGTTTGCAGGCGGATAGGTTCCCTATCCAGCAGGTCTTCAATGCGAATGCTGCGGAGTTGCCTTGGAGTAAGTTCACCACGAAGCCAACGGTGGGCCGGTGGAACACTCATCAATTCCACATGGCGGGGAAGGCAAATATCACTGAGAAATAATTTTCTTTCCGGGCTGATTTTAGGTGAACTGATGATGACGGCATGTATTCCGAATTTATTAATAAGATGCTCTAAATCTTCAAAAGGATAAACATTAACACCTTCGAATTTCCTTCCGTGCTTTTGAACATCGTCGTCCAGAAAACCCACCACATTGTATTTCAAGGAGGCATCCCTGTCGAGCGATTGCTTCACAATAACGCCCGCCTCACCCGCACCGGCAATGAAAATATTTTTCTTTTCCGACGTGGGGTTCACGCTTTCCAGATAAACTGCCTTAACGGCCAGACGGGAACTTATCAGAAAAAATGAAGTGCACAGGGCATCCATAATGATGATGGAATTAGGGATGAAGTAAGTTTTTTCATAAAGGAAGAAATAAGACAAATTCAAAAGAAAAATTACTCCGCTTCCTGCCAGTACGGTTACAAAAATCCTTCCGGCATCACGTGTACTCGTATAACGAACCACTCCTTTGTAAATTCCTGAAATTATAAAGCTTAAAAATCTGACGCCCAGCACTACGGCAAAATCCACAGGGAGGTTTTTTTTATCGGCTTCGGGGATATTTTCAAAATCAAAACGTATTAAAAAGGCAAGGAATAAGGAAAAAGCACAAATCAACAGGTCTATGAACAATATAACCGACCGCGGAACCTGATACTTCCAAAAAAGGCGCAGGAGTTGTAACACCGGTGGTAAAAATAATTATTTTTTTCCGCTCGACCCGGCTTTTGATGTGTCGGGCAAAGACTTGGGGTTGATGCTGTCTAGGCGGACAAAAGGTTTATCCGACACCCCCAGCATGGATGTGAGCAGGACTTTTTTGTTCAACACCATTAATTTGCATTTTTCGGGGCGAAGCCAAAGTGTTTTTTTGGCCGTGTCGTTTACGGGGACATCAACGGATGCGGAATAATTCATGGGGCCGTCGAATTCGAACGGTTCTTTAAAGTATTCTTCCAGATGGATGGTTTTCAAAGTGATTTTACGCCCTGCAAACATGGTATAGATTTCAAAATCGGCTTTCCTGACCAAAAGTTGAATTTTGTCGCGCAAAGAGTCGTAGCGTATGTCAATAAAGCCCTTCACCGGCGTACTGTATTCAATCAGACCGGCCTTTACGTCGGCAACACATTCAAAGGTGCTTTTTACAGGCGAAAAATGAATCGTGAGCCCTTTCACTTTCCAATGGTATTTCCCCCTGACGATGAATACTTCATAATCGTTGCTGCCGCTTATTTCTCCTACTCTTTCCAAAACCTTATTTACAGCATTTTCATGCAAAACAAATTCAAGGTCGGTAGGATTTTGAGCCATGAAAAAATGTAGTACACAAAATAATAAATTTAGTTTAATTGTCAAACTTTTCATGAATTACTTTAACAACTTCACTTTGTAAAGTGTTTCTTTTTCAACACCATTTAAAAAACCTCTTTCCAGCACTTCATAAGTGGAGTCCGTAACAAAATTATACTTCATAATGGAAGGAAAGCCCTGAAAGGGGTTTTCAAATACAAACTCATTATCCTGGTTTTTGGACAGTACAAATTCGATTTCATTTTTATTCATACTTGTTGAATAAATCATTTTAATGATTTCATCTTTAAAATAAAGTTTGCCCCACATTCTGAATAAAGTATCCATGAAAGGTTGAAGTTGAATGTAACAGCCCTCCATCAGGTACACTTTTTCGTTTTTTATCCAGCGTTCAACATAAATATATTTTTCATTGTCAAAATACTGGACATAAGTACCTTCCGGCCAATACTTATTGATATTATTAATAATTTTTTGATTAGGCGACTCATTTAATGTTGGTTCTGCAGTAGAATTTTGTTGTTGAACTTCCCGGCTGCAAGAAATTAACATTCCTGCTGATAAAACGATTATAATTTTACTGTAATTGAACAATGGCGTAATTTTACACAATATTATACGTTAATTTTGAAAAGAAGTTATTTACTAATAGTTGTTTTATTTTTTTTTATACATTTTTCCTTTGCACAATTAAAAGATACATTGCCCTATAATCGTCGTGATGAACTTTTATACAGGGGAAAACGTTATGCCGTTCATAATAATTACCTTTTACTTGGAGCAGGTTATAATTTTTCAACATTACATCAGGATCCTCCTTTGCAAACCAATTACGGGCTTCAATTTATTTTCCATATCCGACGCCAGCATTTTCATGGCGGTTTTTTGGTGAGCGGAAAATCATTCACTTGGAGCAGGCACATTGCATTTTTCGGAGGTTACGGTTATCGTAAGGAGGATATCGATTACAACTTTGGCATTTTTGCCGGAGCATGCTATAACCTTGGCATCATTCCTCCTCAATTTACACCCACTGATACCTTACCCCCAATATTGTATGAACGTTGGGGGGGATATCTTTCAGTTCATTACATCAAGAAAATTTTTTTTGATGTGGGCCTTGGTGGTGAAGTTTTTATAAATGTTGACCCCAAACACTTCATGGCTGGTGTAAAAGCTGTGCTGTTCTTTTCGGGTGCCTACAGGGGTAAAGAAAATCGGGTGAACCGTTATGTCAAATACAGATTTAAAGGTTAAAAGCACCGATTTTTTGATTGTGGGTGGGGGTATTGCCGGCACCACCCTTGCCTGGTATTTGATGAAAAACGGATTTACTTTTACTTTAATTTCTTATGCTCAGGCGGGTGAGGCATCCGTAGCGGCAAGCGGAGTATGGAACCCTTTGGCCATGAAAAGAGTTAACCCGGGATGGAAAATGAAAGAATGCCTCGAGGAACTTTTTGCATTCACTGATTACCTCGAACAAAAGCTTGGCAAAAGATATCATCATATAAAAAAAATCCTGCATCCTTTGTATCACGATGAAGAAATATCGTTTTGGAAAAAACGCCTCGGACAATACCCCGAATTACATTCGCAGGTATTCATTAAAGAGTCCTGCAAACCGAATGGCGAATTTCCGTTTGATACTTACATAGAAATTAATAACTGCGGATGGTTAGATGTAGGAACCTATTTGAATGACTCCAAAGATTTTTTTGAAAACAGAGGGCAATTCATTAATGAAAAATTTATCCATAGTGAACTGATAATTCTTCCCTATGGCTTTGAATACAAAAACCTGAAATTTAAAAAAATTGTTTTTTGTGAGGGCTGGAGGATATTTGAAAATCCCTTTTTTCAAAATGTGAAGCTTAACCCTGCCAAAGGGGAAGAATTAATTATACGGATAGACAACCATAATTTCAATTTTAACGGATATATACTGAACAAACAAATCATCATAAGGCAACATTCCGATAACATTTATATTGCAGGTTCTACTTATCGTTGGGACAATTTAGACAACATGCCCACTGACGATGCACGGGAAGAATTAATGCGTAAAGCATCTGATGTGCTGTCGGTGCCATACAGTGTGGTCGGACAGAGGGCCGGAATCAGGCCTGCTACCCACGACCGCAGGCCCATTGCAGGAGAACACCCCGAAATCAAAGATATGTATGTGTTCAATGGACTCGGGTCGAAAGGCGTTTTTTTGTCGCCTTATATGTGTAGGGAATTCATTAATTTTATACAATACGGTACCCCACTACCGACAGAAGCATCCATACAGAGGTTTTTTTAAATGCCGGACGGTTCTAAATATATCCGAATAATTGGCAGAAGAGAAATGGTTTTTTTTCCGGAATGGAACCTGGGACCCGTGGAAGCTAAAATTGATACGGGGGCTTATACCGGTGCGCTACATGCCGATGACATTAGGGAAACAAAAAATGAAAAAGGAGAACCTTGCCTCTCGTTTGTTTTGAGAAAGGAATTTTACCCAAACCTTAAAGAAAACGTAACCCTGTTTGTTCATGATTACTTTTCGAAACCTATTCGGAATTCATTTGGAGAGGAAGAAAACCGTTATATAATCAGGACTAAAATTAAAATCGGCAAAAAAATCATCCGTACCCGAATATCTCTTACCGACCGATCGACTATGAAATATCAGGTATTAATCGGCAGGAGGTTGATTAAAGGCAAATTTATGCTTGACGTATCGGAAGTTCATTTAAACGGAAAAAAAATCAAATTATGTTAATATAGTACGCTATGCGCATCGTTATTTTATCGAGGAACAAAAACCTTTATTCCACCAGGCGCCTGGTGGAAGCGGCTCAGCAACGCGGGCATGAAGTGATGGTGGTGGATCACATGAAATGCACACTTGCCATTGAACAAGGCAGGCCGCACATTTATTACGACGGTAAAGAAATCACCGACGTGCAAGGGGTCATTCCCCGCATAGGTGCTTCGGCCACATTCTACGGAACAGCCGTGGTGAGGCAATTTGAGATGATGAAAATATTCACAGCCGTGGAGTCGCAGGCATTGGTCAGGTCGCGCGACAAATTAAGAAGTTTGCAAATACTGGCACGTGCGGGCATCGGTATCCCCAAAACCGTATTTGCTTCTTCCCCTAAAGACAAAGACATTGATCAAATTATCGATCTGGTGGGAGGAGCGCCCTGCGTGATTAAGTTGCTGGAAGGCACCCAGGGCATAGGCGTAATCCTGGCGGAAAACCGAAAAGCGGCCAAAAGTGTCATAGAAGCATTTTTAAAACTGGATGCCCACATGCTGGTGCAGGAATTTATTTCCGAAGCCAAGGGCGCCGACATACGGGCTTTCGTGGTGGACGGGCAAGTGGTGGGCGCCATGAAGCGACAGGCCAGGGAAGGGGAATTCCGGAGCAACCTGCATCGGGGCGGCACTGCCACGGTCATTCAACTTACACCTGAAGAAAGGGCCACGGCCATTAAAGCTGCCAAAAAACTCGGGCTGGGCATTGCGGGCGTTGATATGTTGCAATCGTCCAGAGGCCCTTTGGTAATGGAAGTGAATTCATCCCCCGGGCTCGAGGGGATTGAAGGTGCTACCAAAGTGGATATTGCAGGTAAAATCATTGAATATGTTGAACGAAATGAATTCAATAAGCCCGGAGAGTGATGAGAGATATCATAATCCATGATGAAAAAATCTTGCCCGGACAAAGCCGCGATCTGATTTTAAATTCCTATCCGCTGCATACCAAAACTCATATTGAAGTTCCTGTATTTGTTAACAGGTCGGAAGAAGACGGTCCGGTGGTGTTGTTTTGTGCGGGTATGCACGGTGAAGAAACCAACGGTATCGAGATCATTCGCCGGTTAATGCTCAGAGATGAAATAAAAAACCTTCGCAGGGGGAGCATCATCTTTATCCCGGTGCTCAATACCATTTCGTTCCTGTTCGGTTCGCGTGACCTTCCCGACGGAAAAGACCTGAACCGATGTTTTCCGGGATCTTCGAAAGGTTCGCTGGGAAGCCGCATCGCTTACGACATTACTACTCATATCATTCCCCAGATTGATTGCGGTGTGGATTTTCATACGGGGGGCGCAAAAATTAATAACTATCCCCAAATACGCTGTGTTTTTGATTTTCCCGGGAATTTGGAACTAGCAGAAAAATTTTCGGCGCCTTTTATCATTGACTCATCCTATCGAGAAGGCACACTGCGCCAGGAAGCAGCCAAAAAAGGCAAGCCCATATTAGTTTATGAAGGCGGAGAAAGCATGCGCTTCGATTATCCGTCCATCAATGAAGGAGTAAACGGCTGCCTGCGGCTTTTGTACGGTCTGGGAATGATAGAATTTGAAGTGCCGGCCGTGCGTTCGGTTAAAATTCATTCCGACTCCTGGATACGTGCTTCGGCCAGCGGTTTTTTCCATCTGGCTAAATCAAATGGTTCACATATGAATAAAGGAGATTTATTAGGAGTGATTTGTAACCCCTTTGGGGAAGTCGAGCACAAAATTTATGCCCCCGACGACGGCTTCATTTTCGGCGTGAATAACCAACCTGTAGTAAACCAGGGGGATGCTTTGATTCATTGGGGTAAAGAAAAAACTGACTAAGCAGTGGCAGAAATAACACGGGACATTACTGTGGCCAGACAATGGTTAGAAAAAGGAGATGTGGTGGCCATTCCCACCGAAACGGTTTATGGCCTGGCCGGAAATGCATTGGACGAAAAAACCGTGGCAAAAATTTTTGAAATTAAAAACCGGCCAAGCTTTGACCCTTTGATTGTGCATATTAAAGGTTTGAACGAATTGGAAAAGTATGTTGACGAGATCACTGAATCCCAAATTTCATTGGCACAAAAATTTTGGCCCGGCCCGTTGACATTATTATTTAAGAAAAAAAATATTATTCCGGACCTAGTGACTTCGGGTATAGAGTGGGTGGGTATCCGTTGCCCGCTGCATCCATTAACACTTAAATTGCTGAACTGCCTGGATTTTCCGTTGGCTGCACCCAGCGCCAACCCTTTCGGGTACGTAAGCCCCACCAGGCCCGAGCATGTGGAACAACAATTGGGTAATAAAATTCCCTGTATTCTTGACGGAGGACCTTCTGAGGTGGGGATTGAATCGACTGTAGTAAGAGTGGAAGATAAAAAAGTGACGATTTTAAGAGAAGGTGCCATAACAAAGGAAGATTTTGAAAATCTTGGTTTTGCCGTTCATCTTACCCTACACTCCACCTCAAATCCCACATCACCGGGCCAACTCACCAAACACTATGCCACCAAGGTTCCACTTAAATTATTGCCCCGTTCAGAATGGCAAAAATATTTCAAAAATAGTCGCGTTGCAGTATTGTTCTTTGGAAGAGCTTCAGAGGATTGGCCTGTACAATGGAAAAGGTTTCCGTTGTCAGTAACAGAGGATATGAAAGAAGCCGCACGAAATTTATTTCATTTTTTACGCATTGCCGATGCGTCCGATGCAGATTACATCCTTGCCGAACCACTACCCGACCACAGTCTAGGAAGAGCCATCAACGATAAATTAATCAGGGCAAGCGTTCAAGAGTAATAAATGACATTTATTTAATCAGTTTTTTTATTTCCATGAATTGCTTCAAATTTCCCACGGCTTTTTCCCTATGGGGCAGAAGTTTGAATGCAGTATCAAATTGATGTTTAATAACCATTCTGAACGTATTAATGGAATGTCGAAGTGAGTCAGCAGGAGGGGATGTAGTATTCCATTTAATGCAGGTCAAAATATTTTCTCGGACGGTAAAAATACTGTCGGGATTTTGATGCGTGATCCATGGACCGTGGTCGGATTGAAGGATGATGATGGAATTTTTGAATGTTGCCAATTTTTTCATTAAGGGAAGCAAAAATCGATTGATGGCCTGTGTTTGTTCGACAAAATCTTCTTTGGGCTCCCAAAAATTATCCTGATTGATAAATTTTTTCTTTCTATTTCCAAATTTATCAAACACAAAAGGAGGATGAGGACAAACAAAATGCGCAAAAACAAAATCCGGACCTTCGGAAAGATGATGTTCAATGTTATTCAGTACATAAAGTTGATGCTTAATGCGTTGGTATGCAAGGCCACCAAAAAGCTCATCAAAGCGAAAAAGGGTAAGGCGTAACAATGATCGCTCAAATTCATTGATGCCACCTGTGGGTATTGGTCGAGCCGGCAAAAGGTGTGAGGTTACATTATAACCCGATTCAAGGTATTTTAAGTTATATCCCCGTTGCAATAAATATCTGAAAAGTGTGTTATGTTTAATGGTATAATTTTTTATACTGTCTCTATCAATGAAATACATGTTAAATATGGATGATAAAGCATTTTGCGTATCATAATAATAAGTAATGATATCAGGATAATCAACAAAACCGCATTTTTTTAACTCATTCTTAAAAAAAGAATTATCAAAATGATAGAATTTTTTTAAAATTTTATCGGATGCATATCCGTCAAGTAATATATAAAATATATCGGGATCATGTTTAAAGGGCGTTACAAATTCAATTTTGTTTGCGGATAGTTCATGATTTGACTTGGATAAATATTTCAAAACAATTTGAACTAAATTGATTAAAATCAAAATACACCAAAAAAAATTTGCTTTTAAAAAGAATTTCTCTTTTGAAATATTTTTTCTTTTTAGGTAAAAAAGGAAAAGAATCAGAAAAAGTATATTGAATGTAAAAATATACCGATGAATATTTTTAAAGGGCCAGTAGCCGCTATAATAGACGATTTCAGCAAACTCGTACTGTATTCCATAGGTAAAAGCAAAAAGCAATAAGAAAAACATAAGGATGGAAAACCGCTTGCTGATTTTGAATCTGGACAGGAGTAAGTATATTGAAAAAATAACAGTACCAAAAATCATACATATCAATAAGCTTTTCAAGATAGAAAAAAATGGAACGATATCAAAATTGTGATTGAATAAAAAAACAATCGGATACAAAGGGATTAAATAAAAATACAGCGGATATCGCCTAAGCAGTTCCATCCGTTTTTGCCTGACAAAAGTAAATGATCCTGGAATTCGTTAATTCAGTTTTATCCAAAACATTAAAATGATCATATAAATTCTTGTGAAATTCAAATTCATAAGTTTCCAGATTCATTTGCCTTGTTAAATTTATTTTCTTTAGCATTGGATCTTCGGGGCTGATGTATTCAATGAACAAAAAGTTGGTTAACTCTTTTAACTTAAGAAAAATTTTGTCAGCAGGAATGGAGTCCGCTATTCGGACGTGATGATACAAAGCAAGGAACAACGTCAGATCAAATTTTTTAAAAGAAATAAAATTTATGCGCTCCGATAAATTCCATCCGTAATTCGGCAATGGATAAGAGAAGGAATCGTGAACAGGGATAACTTTTCTGAGGTTCATTTTTTTTATTTTTTCATACAAATATTCCAGAGCATCATGGTCGGCATCAACGGTAACTATCAATGATGCAAAATCGCTGAGCATTAATGAAAATTCACCGGTGTTCGAACCAAGGTCGAGCAATGTAATTCCTTTTGGTAACTTTTGGATGTGATTGCGTATAAACGTGCTTTTAATGTCTAAATCATGCTTATTGTAATGTTTGATTTCAGAATAATAATTAATCCAATGATGTTTTTTTTGTTTAAGATTCAATGAAGCAACATGTTCTTTCAGATGGTGAAGAATGTGTTCAATATTTTTTTTTGAAATATTCACTTCAGGCAATTTCTGTAAGGAATGGTATTTTTTATTCTGCCTTGCCGGCAATACAAGATGAAGAAAAAAAGGAACAGAAAACCTTTTAAAAAAATGAAATTGCGACATTACAAAATCCTCGGGAAAACCATCGGGAAAAGCATGGAAAAATTTCTTGAATGATATATCCTTGAACACCATTAACCACAAAGGATAAAGAAAATGTCGGCAAAATTGACCGTAAGCCTTCCACGGCAAGCCCTCCGAATAGTAGTCGAACGAACCCAAATCCATCAGTTGCATCTTTCCTTTATGAAAACAAAAATTAAAAACCGGAGCATCTTTTAAAATATAGTTTTTTTTCAAAAGTTCTAGGTTTGTGTTAAGCAAATTCAGGGCGGCTTCTTTCCATTGAGAGAACACCCACTGCTCGGGCTGGATGATTACGGGAATTTCTTCTGGCTTTAAGCCCCATTGTGCCGAAGGAATTTCAGTTTTGTATTTCGATAATTCTTCATCGCTTAATGCCTCAAAAGGTATCACCAGTCCTTTTTCCATTAATTCAAGATGAATATTTTTCCGGCAGATTTCTTCCGTCGCCGATGGCTTGAAAAATAAGCGGATGATTTTATTGTTATGATCCCGGAATACCCTGTTTTCAGGATCTTTGAAAGAAGATGGATGGCTGATGATCGACATTAACTAATCATTATCCCGGGTTAAATCATCTTTTTTAAAAAAGTCCATTATTTTTTTTCCCAAGCCTTTAAAGAAAAAAAGCATACTTAAAAATCCGCCTATAAAAATCTGAGCCAGAATTGAACCAATTCCGGGGTCAATGTAAAATTTGAACATCGAAGGTAAATTTACTTTATTTGCGTAAAACATTAAAATCAAAAAACTTGTTAGATTTTTAATATGAACATCCGGCATCCTTTTTTTGGCCCCATTATCAGACGTTGTGAAAGTAAAAATGAAATACTTCATGTGTATAATGAAGTGGATCCTTATCTGGAAATGTCACACATTCATTTAGAAGAAAGACGGGGCAGGAACAGAATTATTGTATATCATAAGATCAAAAACTGCCGATACAAAGCAATATCCAATCTTTTCGGAGACGCAGAACGTGCCATGGATTTTATGGATCCTGCTTTTACAAAGCTGAAATCACTAACAAAACTAATGGCCTCGCCCATGACAGTTTTAAAAAAATTTCATGAAGCTTTGAAATTATTGCCCTATGTATACCATGCAATACCCCAAAAAGGAAAAATTAAAAAAGCAGGTTTTGAAGAAGTTCAGATTACCGATTTGCCCCTGATCACCCATTGGGAAAAAGAC
This sequence comes from Bacteroidia bacterium, assembly GCA_026415195.1. Lineage (GTDB taxonomy): Bacteria > Bacteroidota > Bacteroidia > B-17B0 > Aurantibacillaceae > JAOAHO01. The sequence goes on from JAOAHO010000035.1 coordinate 15,984, forward strand.
GGAGGTGCATTTGTCACGCTGCCCCAGGTTTATTCTGAGGATCCTGTGAAGCCGGGCATATGGAATTCCAATGTGGGCATGTACAGAATACAATTAACCGGAAATGAATATGAAATGAACAAAGAAATCGGATTGCACTATCAACTGCACCGGGGTATTGGCATCCATCACACTCGAGCAAAACAGTTAAAAACAAAATTCAAAGTCAGTGTTTTTGTTGGAGGACCGCCGGCGCATACATTTTCTGCCGTTATGCCATTGCCCGAAGGTATGCCAGAAATCTGCATGGCCGGATTTTTAAGCAGGAGGAGGTTTCGTTATGACTATTTGGATGGTTGGTTGGTGTCGTTGGATGCGGATTTTGTGATTCTGGGAGAAGTGGATCTGGAAAACAATAAACCTGAAGGCCCTTTTGGCGACCATTTCGGTTATTACAGTTTAGTTCACCCTTTTCCTTACATGAAGGTGCATAAAGTTTTGGCAAAGCCGGACGGAATTTGGCCCTTCACGGTGGTGGGAAGGCCCCCGCAGGAAGACACTATTTTCGGACATCTTATCCACGAACTTACCTCCGATGCACTTTTGAAAGAGCTGCCGGGGGTGAATTCCATCTACGCCGTGGATGCTGCAGGTGTTCATCCTTTGCTTTTGGCTTTGGGCAGTGAACGTTATACTCCATACCTTTCGGAATCAAGACCCGCTGAACTGATTACACAATCACTGAGAATTTTAGGAACCGGACAATTAAGTTTGGCTAAATTCCTTTTGATCATGGAAAACCACGACGGCGCACCGCATCCTTTCGAAACAAAAAAATTCTTCAAGGCCTTCTTGGAGCGTTTGGATGAACACTATTCCCTACATTTTATTACCCGAACCACCATTGATACACTCGATTACACAGGAGGAGAACTTAACCGCGGCAGCAAGGTGATAATGGCTGCAACGGCACCAGTAAAAAGAAAATTATTTGCCAGTGATATACAAAAAGTTAGAAATGAAACAGGGCTTGAAGTGTTAGAACCACTGGAGGGCATTTGGATGGTTATATTCAAACATTTCACAAACTATGAAATAAGGCAAAAGGAAATTCAACAATTAAGGGATAAACTCAAAAGTTATACCGGTCCATTACCGGTTATATTGGTTTTAATTGATGAAATGCCCGTTGGTGACCTTTGGCAAAATTTTTTATGGATTACTTTTACAAGATGTAACCCGGAGGCAGATATCCATGCTATGGAAGAAAGCTTTGAAAAGAAAACATGGAAATGCCGGTTCCCTTTAATAATTGATGCAAGCATTAAACCGCATCATGCGCCCATTCTTGAAGAAAATCAAAATTTAATCCAAAAAATAAAATATTTCATAGCCAACGAAATATAACATTTTTTAAAAATCTGTCCTGACGGCTAAAAGTTTTGAATTTCATTATATTTGCGTTATAATGCTACGTTTAATTATTTACCTTATTGTAGTCCTGAACTTTTCTTCATGCATATTGTTCAGGTCGAATTTAATGTTAAGAACACCAAAAGATTATCAATACGATGAATTGAATGATTCATTATCCAGATTGAGTTATATTTTGTCTCCGAATGATATTTTTGTTTTTCGAGTACATACAAACGACGGTTACAAATTGATTGATCTTACCATCCAGAATTCCATACAGGGGTTATATTCCATTGAAGCCTACATTGATCAGGACGGTTATGCCAAGCTTCCCCTTTTAGGCAAAGTTAAAATTGCGGGCCTGACTTTGAGGGAAGCGGAAAAAAAATTAGAAGAATTGTATGGAGAACAATATGTGAGGCCATTTATTACCATGAATGTTATTAACAAAAGAGTTATAGTATTTCCCGGTTTATCGGGACAAGCCAAAGTAATTAATATACAGAATGCCAATACAACCGTTTTTGAAGCATTGGCTATTGCCGGGGGAATTGTGGAAGATGGTAAAGCCTATAAAGTTAAGTTAATTCGTAATACCGATTTTAAAAAACCAAAAGTTTATTTAATGGACTTGTCCACAATTGAAGGTTTAAAATTCGGAAACACTTTCGTTCAAGCGAACGACATTATTTATGTGGAACCACGTTACAGACCTTTCCGAACAGCATTAAATGAAATTTCACCTGTTATATCTTTAATAAGCAGTGTGATGTTGCTTTTGACCAGTTTTTATTTTCTTACCCGATAATTCATGTTAACCTTAGAGGATAATAAGGAAAACATCAAAATTGGTGAGAAAATTGAAGATAAGCTTTTGAACAACATTGACATTACTTTAATTTTACAATTAATCAGTAATACCAAATGGATATTCTTTGTCTTAATAAGCATAACTTTTTTAATTTGCTTTCTTTTGATTCGATATTCACAGGCTCATTATCAGTCAAAATCCATTATTCAGATCAATGATAATTCCGGCGAACAAATCATAAAACTGGAGGATTTTTCCAATCAAAACAAACTCCAGGAAGCCATTGAACAAATAAAATCAAAATTTTTTTTAACAAGGTTAATTGAAAAATATGATTTGAATATTTTTTATTATGTTGAGGGAACCTTTAAAAATAATGAACTTTATAAGCAATCTCCTTTTTTTATAAAAATAAATATTAAAGATCCTTTTTTATACAATTCTAAATTTTATGTATCATTTAATAAAGAACTAAAAGAGGGCTACATTACCAACGGTTCACAAAAATTTCCTTTTATAACAGATAATTGGTTAAAAAATAAATATTTTGATTTGATTATCTATCAAAACCCCAAAATGAGCGCATCGGAAATATCCAACGTTTTAAACAATAATGAAAAAATATATTTTACCGTTACAAGCAAGGAAGAAGCGGCTAATTACCTGCAATCGAATCTGGAGGTAAGGGTTTTAAATGATGCTGCAAAAACCATTCTTATAAAATTTACGGATGTCAATAAGCATAAATGTTCCGACATTGTGAATTATATTGCAGACGAATTTTTGATTTACGATGTCGAGAAAAAAAGTGAAAGCGCCGAAAATATTCTGAAGTTCATCAATGAACAATTGGAATTTGTATATAAAGATTTAAAGAATATCGAAACGGGCTTGCAGCAATTTAAGCTAAAATACAACGTCAGCGATGAGGATATTTATAAAAATGCAAAAATGATTCGAATATCCGGTATTCAGGAACAATTAACAAAAATTGAACTGGAAGATAAAATCATTGAAGAATTACTGAAAGAGCTTGAAAAAAATAAAAATATTGATATCTATCAACTTATCAGCTTAATATCGGGTACGGAATATGAAAACATTATTAAGGAAAACATACAAAATATTCAAAAATTAATTGCACAAAAAGAAAATATTTTATATGCCGCCACTCCTAACTCCGAAAGCATTAAATCATTGAATTTCCAACTTGAAACTCAAAAAAAAATGTTGATTGATGGCTTGAATTCCATTCGCCTGAAGTATAAAACTAAATACAAAAATTTACTCGAAAAGGAATACCAAATAAAATCAGGCAACATCAAAGATCCTGAAGCCGAGTTGGAACTTACGCGTTTGAACAGATTATATGGCATCAGCGAAAAATATTACACCCTGCTCCTTGAGAAAAAAACAGAATTTTCCATTTCAAAAGCCAGTTATGTATCGAAAAATGTTATCCTTGAACGTTCACAAAGCGCCGGAACAAAAATTAAGCCTAATAACAAAAATATTATTCTGACCGGCATAAGTTCAACATTGCTCATTTGGTTTGGCATAATTGTTGTTTTATACTTAATGCACAATAAAATTTATTCCATCACTGATTTTATGAAGATTGCCCAAGGTCACGTTAACTTATTGGGCGTCGTGCCAAAAACCGACGAGAGTTTGAACGTTTCTCAGCTCATCGTAAATCGTTCTACAAAATCCGTTGTTACGGAATCATTCAGGGCCATACGAAGTAATATATCTTTTTTTAAAGGCCAGGAAAGTAAAATCATCAGTGTGAGTTCAACCATTTCCGGTGAAGGTAAAACTTTTGTAGCAATAAATATTGCGGGTATCTTAGCCATGGCTGACAATAAAGTTTTACTTATAGACCTTGACTTAAGAAAACCAAAAATTCATAAAGGTTTTGGTATTTCAAACGAAAAAGGCATGAGCACCATTCTTGCCGGTATTGATAAACCTCCTGATTGCATAATTAAACACGAGCTTGAAGGGCTCTATCTTATCCCTTCAGGTCCTCCACCTCCTAACCCTTCTGAATTAATCATTAGCCAGAAACTCAAAGATTTTATAAACGAAATGAAAAACATTTTTGATTATATTGTTATTGATAATGCGCCAATAGGATTGGTTACCGATGGTATCGAAGCCATGAAATTCGCTGATTTTCCTATTTATGTTTTTCGATCCAATTACTCCAAAAAGGAATTTATTCAAAGCTACATTCACCTAAAGGAAAAATATCAGATTTCCAAGCTAACCGCTATTTTAAATGCCATCGATTTGGAAAAGCATTTGTATGGTTATAACTATGGCTATGGTTATGCCTATGGATATGGTTACGGGGAGAATTATTATACGGATAGTCGAAAATCTAAAAGAAAAAAACATAAATGAAAACGGAAACTTGCCCGCTTGAAGGTTTAATTATTATTCAACCGCAGGTTTTTCATGATTCCAGAGGTTATTTCTTTGAAAGTTTTAACAAAAAAAAATTAGAATCAATATTGAACGGAGTTGAATTTGTTCAAGACAATCAGTCTTTTTCCTGCAAAAATGTTTTAAGAGGTTTGCATTTTCAGCATCCGCCTTATGCTCAGGGAAAGTTGGTCCGGGTTGTCAGGGGAGCAGTATTGGATGTGGCCGTCGATCTAAGAAAAAAATCTCCCACCTACGGACAACATTTCTGCATTTTCTTATCTGAAAAAAACCAAACTATGTTTTATATTCCTCCGGGATTTGCCCATGGTTTTCTCACTTTGGAAGATAATACTATCTTTCTTTATAAATGTACTAATTACTATGAAAAAAGTTCCGAGGATTGTATCGTCTGGAATGATCCCACATTGAACATTCCCTGGAACGTAGAAAATCCTATTGTATCGGAAAAAGATCAACAAGGAAAATTATTTTCTTCTTTTATCAGCCCGTTTTAACTTATGTTAAACCAAACTAACGATATTTTAATTTTTTTATTGGTCGTATTGTCAATTATTATATCTAAAATATTGTACATTGTATTGTTAAGGTTTTCTTATACGTTAGGAACCCGTGGTAAAGAAAACGAAATTCGTTGGTCTTCCCAAATTAAACCTTCTCTTGGTGGAATTGTATTTTTTATGAATTTTTTAATGGTATTGATCTTTTGGTTATTTCTTTATCCGAATGATCACGGCAATTTTAAATGGCCCATCATTGCTTTTATTTTGAGTTTATCCCTGGCTTTTCTGATGGGATTATCCGATGATGCCTATAATACTAACCCTACCATTAAATTCCTTACACAATTATCTTGTGGCACTATTTTAGTCTTAAGCGGAATCTATTTCGACTTTTTTAAAATACAACTACTGAATTATTTTATTACCGTATTTTTTCTGGTATTCATAATGAATGGCTTGAACCTATTGGATAACATGGACGGAATTTCAGGTTCACTTTCACTGGTTATTACTTTAAACCTGTTATGTTATCATTTATTGCTCAATCAACCCTTTCCCCTTTTGACTTTTGTTTTGGTGGGTAATATCTCTACTCTTTTGGTTTTTTTACTTTATAACATTTACCCCTCTAAGTTGTATATGGGCGATTCCGGCAGTCAACTTCAGGGAATACTATTGGGGGCAAGCGCCGTAATACTATTTTCACCATTTTCCTCCGGGCTTTATTTTCCTCAAATCTCCTATCAATTTATTATGCTTGCATTAATTTTTCTGATACCAATTGTGGATGTGGTTACGGTCTTTTCTCAAAGAATTCTTCGGGGTACCTCGCCTTTTATAGGTGGCAAAGATCATACGAATCATGCATTATTTATTTTGGGACTTTCGGAAAACAAAATTTTATTGTTGTATGTCAGCATTCAATTGGTCGCCTGTACGCTTTCCGTAAGTTTTATATTTTTTTCATCTCCCCTCCTGGTTATATCTGCCCTGCTCTATTGTTTTGCGATATTTGCCTTTCTATTCTACATTACTTTTAAAGCCAACCCCATCCACAAATCATGAACAAGGTGCCCAAACACCTGATTATACTTCTATCCGGTATGATGCTAATTCTTCCCGTTCTGCTTATTCGGAAAAAAAAAGAGAACGGAAAAAATTTCAAAGACAGATTATCTGACTATCTAACCGGCCCTATTCCCGATACCATATATTTTTGTAATCAAAAAGTTCAACACATTTCATGGAATATCCGTCAAACCATTATCAACGAATTCCAAAGGCATGTGGAAAAAAGTAAAGAATGGAAATATCATTTCAAAAGATGCCAGCTTTGGAAGCCCATTATTGAAAAAATTCTGAATCAAAATCAACTTCCAACCGATTTATTTTATGTTTGCGTAACGGAAAGCAAATGCTCAAATGTCATCTCCCCAGCAGGTGCAGCAGGATTTTGGCAGTTGATTCCGTCTACGGCAAAAAAATACGGGCTAAATGTGGACTCTTGTCTGGATGAACGCTATCACCCTATCAAATCTACCGAAGCTGTATGCCGGCATTTTAAATACTTATATCATGAATTACACGATTGGGGATGGGTATGTGTGGCTTATAATGCCGGTCTTGAAAGGGTTAAAAGTATGATTGAACGTCAAAACACTTCAAGAATTGACAACACTAAAATGAATCTTGAAAGCAAACAATTTCTCTATCGCGTGCTTTCCCTAAAATACCTATTTGAGCATCCGGATTACTTTAATGTTAAAGTAGATTCAAATAAATTATCACTTAAGTTTTCTTCCATGAAAATCAAAAATTCTTCACACCTCAGTAAAATAATTCTAAAACATCCCCTTTGGAAAAAGATGAACCCGTGGGTTTTATGTAGCGATTTGCCTAATGTTAAAGTTAATGAAATCATTATTTTTCATAACGATAACCTATCACCGGATTTTATTTACGGAAATCTGAAAACTTCAGAATCATCATTACCTGATACAATTTCTGCTAACAATGACAGCATCAAATGAACTTTTAATGCCATGAACGATACTCTTGAAGTGATAGGAGCAAGAAGCAATAACCTGAAGAACATCCATATTTTGATCCCTCGAAATAAATTCGTCGTGATCACAGGGCCAAGTGGCAGCGGAAAATCTTCCCTCGCATTCGAAACGATTTATGCCGAAGGTCAGCGACGATATCTGGATACTCTTTCTTCCTATGCCCGCCAATTCATGGGTAACCTCGATCGGCCCGATGTGGATAAAATCAATGGGCTTAGCCCCGTCATTGCCATCGAGCAAAAAACCGTCAATAAAAATCCGCGTTCCACTGTTGGAACCATTACGGAAATCTACGACTTTCTTCGCCTGCTTTTCAGTAAAATCGCCATCCCCTACTCCTCCAAAACCAATATCCCCTTAATAAAATACTCCGAAAAAGAAATCCCTGAAATTATATCCAAGCAATATAAAAACTACCCCATCACGATCCTCTGTCCTTTGGTAAAAGGCAGAAAAGGACACTATCGGGAACTGTTTGAAGAATGGGCAAAAAAAGGTTATCAGAAATTCCGCATCGACGGTATTATTCAATCCTACAAAAAAGGGCTCCAGCTCGACCGATATAAAATTCACAACATTGAACTGATCATTGATCATTTAAAACCCGATGATACTTCCTCCCAACGCCTCCAGAAAACCATCCAACTCGGCTTAAAAATAGGCAAAGGCAGTGTTTATGTTTTAGAAGAATCCGGTAACATAAAACTTTTCAGCACCAATTTCTCTGATCCCGATACCGGAAACTTCATTGATGAGCCCTCACCGAATTTTTTTTCGTTTAATAGCCCCTTTGGGGCATGCCCTTTTTGCAAAGGGATTGGGCATATTTATGAACCCGACATGGAAAAAATGGTACCCAATCCCAAACTTTCCATCCCCGATGGTGCCATTGTTCCGCTAGGCAAAAACAAAAACAACTGGATTTTCAAACAAGTAATTTCCATTTTGAAAATGTTCAGTATTCCCGAAAAAACACCTTTTTGTAAGTTAAGTGAGGAAGTTGTTCATACGATTTTCTACGGTACAACTGAAACGGTGGTCATCGAATTTGACGGAATATCTTTCAATACAACATTCGACGGAATCGCCCACTATCTTGCCCATAAATCGGACGACGACAGCCGCCTTCAAAAATGGGCATCTTCTTTCACCACTAAAAAAAACTGCCCGGAATGCAGTGGTAGCCGCCTGAAAAAAGAATCGCTATTGTTCAAAATCAATAATAAAAACATTTATGAGTGGTCACAAATTCCGATGTCCGAACTGCCCAATGATTTGGAAATGCTGAACAAAAAACTTTCTTCCTCACAAAAAATCATTGCCCGGGATATTCTGAGGGAAATTTCCGACCGCGTTCAATTTCTGAATCAGGTTGGACTTAATTATCTGACCCTTCACCGACCCGCATCTTCATTGAGCGGAGGCGAAGCTCAGCGCATCCGCCTGGCAACACAAATTGGTTCCCGCCTCACCGGCGTTTTATATATCTTAGATGAACCCACCATCGGACTACATCCGCGGGATAACCTGCGCCTGATTAATTCACTTAAACAACTCCGCGATCTGGGAAACAGTGTTATGGTGGTGGAACACGATGAAGAAGTAATGCGCAATGCCGACTTTATCGTTGATATCGGGCCCGGAGCAGGAATTCACGGGGGCAAAGTGGTGGCAGCCGGTAACTTCAATGAAATTTTAAAATCCTCCTCTCCCACGGCTGAGTACTTATCCGGAAGAAAAAAAATTTCTTTACCGGTTAACCGGAGAACCGGTTCCGGAAAATGGATTGAAATCACTTCATGCACAGGACATAATCTCAAGGCGGTTTCGGTAAAAATTCCTTTAGGATGCATTGTAGCTGTTACCGGTGTTAGCGGCAGCGGCAAAAGCACACTCATCAGCGACACTTTAGTCCCTGCCTTAAAAAACATGCTTTATCATTCTAACCATGAATACCTCTCTTACAAAAGCCTGACAGGTTATGAGCATATTGATAAAATTATTGAAGTAGATCAATCTCCCATCGGAAGGACACCGCGAAGCAATCCCGTTACCTATACCAAAGTTTTCGACGAAATCAGGCAACTCTTTGCGCAATTGCCCGATGCGAAAATTCGCGGATTTAATCCGGGCAGGTTTTCCTTTAACCTGAAAGGAGGTCGGTGTGAAAAGTGCCAGGGCTCGGGATTGATAAAAATGGAAATGGATTTCCTGCCCGATGCGTATGTGGTGTGCGATGAATGCAATGGCAAACGTTATAACAACGAAACCTTACGCGTACTTTACAAAGGAAAAAATATTTATGATGTGTTGGAAATGAGTGTGGAAAAAGCTTTGGATTTTTTTGAAAACATGCCAGGCATCAGGCAAACTTTACAAGTATTGTTTGACGTTGGTTTGGGTTATATCAAATTAGGACAACCCGCCACCACTCTCAGCGGAGGCGAAGCACAACGTATTAAGCTGGCTTCTGAATTGTGCCGAAAGCAAACCGGAAAAACCATTTATTTCCTGGATGAACCCACCACCGGACTTCATTTCGACGACATCCGCCAACTGCTTTCGGTTCTTCATAAGCTGGCTGATAAAGGAAATACAGTAGTGGTGATTGAACACAACCTCGACATCATAAAAAATGCCGATTACATCATCGACCTCGGTCCCGACGGAGGAGAAAACGGGGGGTATGTATTGTTTCAGGGTTTTATGAACGATTTTTTAAAGTCGAATAAACAAAATCTTACGCTCTCCTTTCTGAAAAAATTCATCGGTTAAATGAAGTGTTTTATGGAACATTATTTTGATTTCATGGTTTACGATTTGAAATAACGCCTGATTTCAAAATGTTTTGTTGAAATTTATTTTCAGATTTATTCAAATTTAATTCCGATTATTGCACAAAAAACTTATCTTTGCTCATAAGCATTTGACAAAACGCTTGAAATATTTATTCTTTTTGCTATTGCTTTCCTCTTCCTTACTTTGTTATGGGCAGGCTGGAAGGAAAAAAGAACGCAGTAATCAAAAACGCAGGGCAGGGGTAAATTTGTTTAAAGGAACCAAAAGTGCCGGACATGCCGATGCATTTGCACGCAGTCATAAAAAAGGATTCTTTGCACGTTTGTTCGGAAAAAAATCAAGCCCCTGGGTTTATCATAAAACGAAAGTAAGCCGTAAGGAAAATATTCAAAACAGGCGCCTGTTCAGCCGTCAATGGACTAAAAGAAAAAAACTCTATGCCTCTATTCTGAAAAGGCAAAATGCCTACCGTGCCAAACGCAGGGTTCACGGTAATAAGGTTTTTCATAAAAAGAAATATTAATAATTCCATTCCCCGCACATCGTTTTTCCTTTATTTTTGCCGGCATGATGAACGTATTATTGCTGGGTTCCGGCGGGCGCGAACATGCCTTTGCTAAAAAAATTTCCGAAAGTAAATTATTAAACCAACTTTATATTCTGCCCGGAAATGCAGGTACGGCCCGTTGCGGGCAAAATCTGGAAGGATCCCCGAACGATGCCGAAGCCATAAAAAAAATTGTTTGGGAGAAAGACATTCACTGCATCGTGGTGGGGCCCGAAGAACCCCTGGTAAAAGGGTTAAAAGATGCCCTGCGAAAAGACGACGTGCTTCGTGATGTAATTTTCGTTGGTCCCGATGCAGGCGGCGCTGCCTTGGAAGGCAGCAAGGCCTTTGCCAAAAATTTCATGAAAAAATACGGCATCCCCACCGCACGCTTTAAGGAAGTAAACGAAACCAATATCCATGAAGGAATTCAATTCCTCGAATCGCTGCAACCGCCCTATGTACTTAAAGCCGACGGGCTTGCTGGCGGAAAAGGAGTGCTGATCCTGAATAACCCGGATGAAGCTAAAGAAGAATTAAAAAATTTTATTTTTAAAAATAAGATGGGGGATGCCGGTAAAGTGGTGGTAATAGAAGAATTTCTTCAAGGCATCGAATGTTCATGCTTTGTATTTACCGACGGTATTCACTACCAATTGCTTCCTTTTGCCAAGGATTACAAACGCATCGGTGATGGCGATACTGGGCCAAACACCGGTGGTATGGGGGCCGTCAGTCCCGTACCTTTTGCGGATGAAGATTTTGTTCATAAAGTACGCCAACGCATTATTGAACCCACTCTGGAAAGCATGCGCCTTGAAGGCTGCCCCTATGAGGGATTTCTGTTTATCGGCCTTATGAACGTCGGGGGCGATCCCTATGTGATCGAATTCAATTGCCGTATGGGCGATCCTGAGACTGAAGCAATTTTTCCGAGAATTAAATCGGATTTCCTGGAATGGTTCAAATGTTATCATGAAAAAAAATTAAACCAATTTGTGCTCGATATTGACCCGCGTACGGCCTGCGTCTTAATTATGGCTTCCAAAGGATATCCGGATGCCTACGAAAAGAACAAGCCCATCACGATTTCCTCTGCCCTTTCCGGAAATTGTATGTTGTTTGCGGCCGGCATACGGGCAACCGATGAAGGTTGGTTCACCAACGGGGGACGCGTGCTGGCGTTGTGTTCCCTGGCCGATACGCTTCATGAGGCCCGAAGCCATGCCTACTCGGAAATTCAGAAAATTCATTTCGAAAACGCCTACTTCCGCACCGACATCGGTGCCGACTTGTTGAAATATTATTGAACCTCTTCCCTTTTCTAACCTGCATTCACGGTAAGCAAATCTTCCCAGCGGGTGGTGTAGCAGGGTGATATCCTTTCCTGCTTCATGCGGTGTGTGAGCGGCCCCACCTGGGAAGCCACATGAACGCTCCCCCTGCCGAAGCGTGATCGTATGCCGTCGATGCATTTCATCAGTGAATCGTGGCGGGCGTGCTCCTCCCTGTCATCAAAAAAAGTATATTGAAAAATATTTTCATCCTGCAATCCCAAAGCCACTACTCCGGCTTTTTTATACAGATATCCGTCTTTATATATCTTCCTCAGTCCGGCCACGGCATAACAGGTGAGGTGAAGCGTGGAATGAGAGGGCACAGGCAACGGAATGAGAATGGAATTATAATACTGTGGAAGATTCTCCCTGAACGGATTGGTTCTTATGAACACCAGCAATTCTCGTGTCTTCTTCCGATACCGCCTGAGCTTCCATCCCACGTTTTCACAAAAGGCCGATATTCTTTCCCTCAGGGCATCGAAATCCCCTATCATTTGTTCGAAGGAGCGCGTGGTGGCCACCGACTTGTGTGGAGGCCCGCCTTCCAGTATCCATATTTTTTGGCCGCACAACTCGCGTTTCATGGCCAGCCCGCGGATCGTCATGTGCTTGCGCACCCATTCATCAGGCAGAAGCGTAAAGCCGTAAGCCGTTTTAATACCCATGGATTGAAGCCTTCGGGCATACCGACTGCCAATGCCCCACACATCCTCCACAGGTAGCCACTCAAGCAAAGCCCTGATTTTTTCGGGCGTATCGGCCATAAAAACAGGAACGTCCTTGATATTTTTCTTGGCATACTTGTTGGCTGCCTTGGCCAGCGTCTTGGTAGGAGCCAGTCCTATGCTGACCGGAATACCCACCATGCGGAACACGGTTTGCTGAAGACAAACGGCATAAGCATAGACGTCTTTCACCTTTTGCAAGGAAGAAAAATCGATAAATGATTCATCAATGCTGTACACTTCAACATCGGGGCAATGTTCCGTCAGTATGCTCATCACGCGGCGGCTCATGTCGTCATATAGGGTGTAGTTTGAAGAATAAAGGATAACGTTATTTTTTTCGATAATGTCGCGATATTCAAACACCGGTGCTCCCATGGGAATTCCCATGGCTTTCACCTCGTTGCTGCGGGCAATGATGCAGCCGTCGTTATTGGAAAGTACGGCCACGGGTTTCCCATTCAGCGAGGGATTGAACACCCGTTCGCACGAAACGTAAAAATTATTGCAATCCACCAGAGCGAACACGGCATTCAGAACGATTTGATGACATGAGTGACGATGCCCCAGACCGTGAATTGTTCTTCGGGGCCTACTTCAATGGGCCTGAACCGCGGGTTGGCAGGCATCAGGAATATTTTTGGGCCATCCATGCGCAATCTTTTCAACGTAAATTCTCCGTTCAAAAAGCATACGGCTATTTTGCCGTCGGAAGGGCGTATGCTTCGATCCACCACCAGAAGATCCCCGTCGGAAATACCTGCTTCCCTCATGGAATCGCCCCTGACGCGTGCAAAAAAAGTGGATGCCGGGTTTTTTATCAGGTATTGCCGGATATCCAGGCGCTCTTCGCTGAAATCTTCCGCCGGCGAAGGAAACCCGCCCGCCACCGTAACACAGGGCAGAAGCGGATCCATTGACCCGAAAAATCCTGCCGGATTTACAAAAACAGAACCCTTTTTTTGATGCATGGCCAGAGATTTTTTCACATGCCAAATTTACTACTTTTTATAGCGTATTTATTCTATAAAAAGTAACATACCTAAAAATATATCCTCTAGGTAAACGATTAACGACTTTTTTATTACATTTGAAACCCAAAATAAAACGCCTATGAAAAAAACTCTAATCACTATCATGGGATGCTTTGCTTTAGCATCTTTTGCACAAGAAAACGGAAGAATGGTTAAAAGCACCATTCCCGTTGCTCTGCCTCAGGAGCAGCCACAATCAGAAGATCTTAAATCTTCCGTTACGTTAACAACGATCTTAGTAAGCCCTTTTACAGGCACAGCCCTTTCGGTAGGTAAAGGCGGCGCCGACCCCAATACCCCGGGATGCAGCCCGAATGCCGGGTATATCTTTGGAAGCAATTGTTATAAGGATTTGGAAAAAGCCCAATTTTTCTCCGCTTCCTCATACAGCGCCGTAACAAATGCTTCGGTTACAGGCGTGGTTGCTTATCTTTTTAAGAATGCCACCATGGGCACAGGAGGATTGAATTCCGTGAACGTAACGGCAAAAATATACACTGCCACTACCAATGCGGCTGCACCTGGCGCCCAACTCGGACAACAAAACGCCACCATGGGCAACATTCTTTCCGGCTACACGGGAACTGCTAATGTATTTATTTACACTTACACTTTCACAACACCCGTTCCCGTTACAGGTCCGTTTTATGCAGCCATTACTA
>JAOAHO010000036.1 GCA_026415195.1 Bacteroidia bacterium
GCTTCTTTTAATGGATCTTGAACCTCACTATCACTATCACTATTTTTACGGTCAGATTGGAAAAGAGCATATAAAGGCATATAGTTTTTAAGTTGTTCCCAAATATTTTTTGCATCTTCTTTTGAAGCATCAATTTCAACTTCTTTTAAGTGCAAATCATTTGAATAATGATTCCATATTGCTTTTCTTATTACTGCATTTTTAGTTTTATCTTTACAAGTAATATTATTTGATTCAAGTATTTTTTTAAGGTCAGCATTATTCTTTAATAATAATTCTGAACAATTTGGGTTAGTTGGATGATTCGCTTTAATAAATACTTTTTCTTTGCCACCATTTGGATATTTTTTTATTATTTCTAAGCATCCTTCTGAGTTAAGCAAATACTCATCTTTTAGATTAGTTGGGTTTGTTGCATCTATTATGATACTTTCAGGTAAATCATCAAAAACAACAGATATTATTATTTCTTCCTTTCTTTCAGATTTAGCAAATTTATTAACATCATTTGAATCAATTTTAATTATTCCTTTATTTTCATTAAAGAAAATATCTAACGCTTCTAAAATTGACGATTTACCAATGTCATTCTTGCCTACAAAAGTTGTCAAATTCCCAAATTCAAAAACAGTCTCTTCTTTGTAAGCTCTAAAGTTTTCTAATTTAAGCTTTTTTATTCTCATAATTATAGCCCCTTATAATATGCCGCCTAACGTAATTATATACGTAATATTACAAAATTTTGCAGATTTATTGCGTATAATCACTTAAAAAGCGTGGTTATATGCAATTATGTAATAATACTCCAATATTGGAAGATTTTACGCAATTGTCTCATTTAGATAGTAAGGCATCTACACATTTAAACATTCAAACAGAAATAAGAAGCGTATAAAGCTTATTGATTTAAAAATTTAATTCTTCATCCCAAAATCTCCCTTACAATATCCTCCACTTTCACGCCTTCGGCTTCGGCTTTGTAGTTTTTGAAAATGCGGTGCCTCAATACCGGCACGGCTATGGCCATCACGTCTTCCTTGTCTACCGTGTATTTTCCGTTCATGGCAGCATGCGTCTTGGCACAAATTATCAGGTTTTGCGAAGCCCGGGGGCCCGCTCCCCACGAAAGGTATTTCTTGCACACGGGCGCACAATCCGGATGGTTCAGCCGGGTTTTTAAAACCGTATTCACCGCATATTCAAACACATGGTCGGGCACAGGCATTTTTTTCAGAAGTTGTATGAAAAAGCGGATTTCCTCTTCGCTCAAAACCTTCCCTGCACCTTCCCCTTTCACACCCGTGGTTTGCTTAACGATGTCGAGTTCTTCCTCACGGCTGGGATAGTCCATCCAGATGCTGAACAAAAAGCGGTCGAGCTGGGCTTCGGGAAGCGGATAGGTGCCTTCCTGCTCGATGGGGTTCTGCGTGGCTAATACAAAAAAAGGATCGGGCAGGGGCATTTTTTTTCCGGCGGCCGTCACTTGCCTTTCCTGCATGGCCTCCAGCAAAGCCGATTGCGTTTTGGGCGGCGTACGGTTAATTTCATCGGCCAGTAAAATATTGGCAAAAACAGGCCCTTTGATGAACTTAAACTGGCGGTTTTCGTCGAGGATTTCGGTGCCGGTAATGTCGCTGGGCATCAGGTCGGGCGTGAATTGTATGCGTGAGAAAGCCAGCCCCAGGCAGTTGGCAATGGTATTGATGAGCAGTGTTTTGGCAAGGCCCGGAACGCCAATCAGCAGGCAGTGCCCGCCCGAGAATATGCCGTTCAGGGTAAGTTGGATGGCTTCGTCCTGGCCCACAATCACTTTATGGATTTCAGTAATCAGGGCTTTGTTTTTTTGGTGGAAATAGTCCAGGGCTTCTTTGTCGGAAGAAAAGGAAATCATGGGGCAAAGTTAATCAATGGTGGCAATCACTTTCAGTTCGATGGCAATGGGGGTGGGCAATTTGTTTATTTCAATGGTGGTACGGCAGGGCGGATTTTCTTTGAAATATTCGGCCCAGATTTTATTGTAAACAGGAAAGTCGTCTTTCATGTTCGTCAGGAACACCGTCACGTCCACGATTTTGTCCCACGAACTTCCGGCTTCTTCCAGGATGTAGCGCACGTTTTTAAATACGCTGTGGCATTGGGCAGCAATGTCGTAGCGGATGATGTTTCCGTTTTCGTCCAGTTCCACGCCGGGAATTTTTTTGGTGCCGCGTTCGCGGGGCCCCACGCCGCTCAGGAATAGCAGGTTACCCACGCGGCGCGCATGCGGATATAGCCCCACCGGTTCGGGGGCTTTTTGCGACTCGATTTTCTCGCTCATGACGGATTCTCGGATGAAGGTTGGTTGAGTTTGCTATGGTGTTTGCTGTATAAAAAGTACACCAAAATGCCCAGGATGCTCCAGCAGATGAAGAAGAATTTGGTTTCGGGGCGGGTGCGGGTCATAAGGAATACATTAAAAAGTGCTCCAAGGGTGCCCACCAGGTAAACGGCAGGGGTTTTGTAGGGCCTTTCAAGTTCGGGTTTGTTTTTTCTTAGTATCATCACGGCCACGCATACCATGCTGAAAGCCAGCAGGGTTCCCATGCTGCACATTTCGCTGATTTTTTCGATGGGGGTGAACGCTGCCACCAGCGAGATAACAAACCCTACAAGGATGGTGCTGATGTAGGGGGTCTTGAATTCGGGGTGAATTTTTCCGAAAATGTTGTGAGGCAGGAGCCCGTCTTTGGCCATGCCCAGGAAAATGCGGGTTTGCCCCAGCATCATCACCAGCATCACCGACATCAGGCCCGCTGTGGCGGCAATGGTTACGATGAATACGGCCCAGTCAATGCCCACGCCTGCAAAAGCGGAAGCAACGGGTGCGGCTTTGTCGAGTTTGTCGTATTTTACCATGCCGGTCAATACCAGGGATACGGCAATATACAGTGCGGTGCAAATCAGTAAGGAGGCCACTATGGCGAAAGGCACGTCTTTCCTGGGGTTGATGGCTTCACCCGCCTGTGTGGAAACCGCATCAAATCCGATATATGCAAAAAATACGATGGTGGCGGCCGTAATTACACCGTTCCATCCGTATTTGATTTTTTCGGCCCCGTCTTCGCTAATTACTTTCGTAGGTTCAGGAATGAAGGGTGACCAGTTTTCTGCATTTACGTAAAACATCCCGGCAAAAATTACAAAAAGCACTGCACCCACTTTCAGGATCACAATCGCGTTGTTGGTTTTGGCGGCTTCTTTAATTCCTTTGACCAATATGGCCGTAATAATCCAGGTGATAAGGAAGGCAGGAAGGTTGAAAGCAAAGGAGGGGGCATCCAGGCCCATTTCGGCGCATTTTTCTTTGGCGGTGGCCAGGTCGTTGCAAAGCCATATGGGAATATCGAGGTGGAAAAGGTGAAGCAGTTTGGTGAAATATCCGCTCCAGGCCACGGCTACGGTGGTGGCCCCCATCATATATTCCAACACCAGGTTCCAGCCGATGAACCAGGCGAAAATTTCCCCAATGGTGCCATAGGCATAAGCATAGGCCGAACCTTCAACGGGAAGCACGGAAGCAAATTCGGCATAGCAAAGGGAGGCAAAAAGGCATCCGATTCCGGCAATGATAAACGAAACAGCCAGGGCAGGGCCTGCAAATTCACGAGCCGCAATGCCCGTAAGGGTAAAAATACCGCCGCCAATAATGGCGCCAATACCCAATGAGGTTAGGCCCCACTTGGTCAGCACACGCTTCAGTTCGCTTTTTTTAGCGTCGCTTTCAAATGCCGAGACGGGTTTTACTCTCCAGATTGACATAAAGTTAAATTAAACGAAGTTTGAAGATAGGGAAAAAAATTGATTTGTTGTTTTGATGTTACACTTATAAAGTAATTCTAAAATTTTGTAGTGTTTTTGAAATTATAATTAGTTTTGATTTAGTTACAAAGGTGAAAACTGACTTATATATCAAAACCGACTTTCTTGTCATCGGTTCGGGCATTGCGGGCTTATCGTTTGCCTTAAAGGCCTCGGGGCATGGCAAAGTGGTAATCGTGACTAAAGAAAAAGCCATGGAAAGCAACACCAAATATGCCCAGGGGGGCATAGCCGTGGTGTGGGATCCCATTCGCGATTCGCCCGAAAAACATATCGAAGACACCATGACGGCAGGTGCCGGCCTGAATAACCGTAATATTGTGGAACTGGTGGTGCGCGAAGCACACGACAGGGTGGAGGAACTGATCCGCCTGGGCGTAAATTTCGATACCAATGAAAAAGGTACTTACGACCTTGCTAAAGAAGGCGGACATTCCGAGCATCGCATTCTTCACCACAAAGACATTACAGGCCTTGAAATCGAGCAAAAGTTACTGCAAAACGTACTCAAAAATCCCAATATCGTTTTGCTTGAAAATCACTTTGCGGTGGATATCCTCACGCAGCATCATCTGGGAGAAATTGTGACATCCCAAACCAAGGGGATTGAGTGTTACGGAGCTTATGTGCTTAATGTGGCAGAAAATAAGGTGTTCAGAATACTCGCCCGTAAAACCATTATGGCCGGTGGGGGAATAGGGCAGGTGTATGCATCTACCACCAATCCGCTCATAGCCACCGGCGATGCCATAGCCATGGTTTACAGGGCCAAGGGTTTTGTAAAGGATATGGAATTTGTGCAGTTTCATCCCACATCTTTTTATCAACCAGGGGCCTCCCCTTCATTTCTTATCACCGAGGCATTGAGGGGTGCAGGAGCCGTGTTGAAAAACCATGCGGGCGAGGAGTTTATGTATAAATATGACTCCAGGGGTTCCCTGGCTCCACGCGATATTGTGGCCCGTGCCATCGACCATGAAATGAAAATCAGCGGAAAGGATTTTGTTTACCTCGATGCACGCCACATTGACAGAAAGCATTTCATTTCGCACTTTCCGAATATTTACGACCATTGCATGAAATCGGGCATTGACCCTTTTCTGAAAATGATTCCGGTGGTTCCTGCACAGCACTACATTTGCGGTGGTATCGAAACCGATGAATGGGCCCGTACTAATATCAAAAACCTTTATGCCATAGGCGAATGTGCCTGCACGGGATTACACGGAGCCAACCGCCTGGCCTCAAATTCATTGCTGGAGTCGGTGGTGTTTGCGCACCGGGCATCGGTACATGCATCCCAAACATTGGGCGACGGCATTATTCAGGAAAAAATCCCCGAATGGAACGCGGAAGGAACGGTGAATGCGGAAGAAATGATATTGATTACGCAATCCAGAAAAGAAGTGCAGCAAATCATGAGCAACTACGTGGGTATTGTCAGGAGTGATATTCGCCTTAAGAGAGCATGGGACCGTTTGGAACTGATTTATAAGGAAAACGAAGAGCTTTATGACCGCACTACCATATCTGTTCCGCTTTGCGAACTCAGGAACATCATTTGCGTGGGTTATCTGATCATTAAGCATGCCATGCGCAGAAAAAAGAGCATAGGCCTGCATTACATGGCAACGGAAAAATGATTATATTTACTTTAATGATATTAAGATTATTGTTTTTTGTTTTATGCGCGAGTGTTTTCGGTCAAGGCACTTTTGTATTTGACTCCATCACCGTTAATAATGTTTACAGAAAATACCGGCTTTATGTTCCCAATTCCTATACGGGCCAGTCGGTTCCACTGGTTTTTAATTTTCATGGATACGGTTCTAATGCCCAGCAGCAGATTTTGTATTCCAACATGATGCCTGTGGCCGACACGGCAAAGTTTATCATCGTATATCCTGAAGGAACCAAAAATCCCACTACCAATCTTTTATTCTTCAATGCGGGCGTGGCATCAGATCCTGACGATGTGGCTTTCACAAATCAACTGATTAATCATTTAAGTTCGAATTACAACATAAACCCAAACAGGATATACAGTTGCGGTATGAGTAATGGAGGTTTTATGAGTTATTATCTGAGTTGCATGCTGCCCAACAAATTTGCCGCCATCGGTTCGGTGACGGGAAGCAATTTTCTGAATTGGTTTAATTGCCAGCCCGGCAGGATTTTTCCTGCCATACAAATTCACGGCACCCTCGACAATACGGTTCCATACAACGGGTCTGCTACCATGGCCCCTATCGACTCGGTTATTAAAAAATACCGTGTGATATGCGGCCTGCCCAATTCACCCCAGACATTTTCTTTTGCCAATACTTCCCTTACTGACAATTGTACGGCTACTTCTTACCGTTATGTCAATCCGTCGGATAATAAAATCATGGTGGAACTGATAAAAGTTTTCGGCGGTGGCCACACCTGGCCTGGCTCACCAATCAATGCACCCGGAACCTGTCAGGATTTTAAGGCCTCAGTGGAACTTTGGCGTTTCTTCCGCCAGCACCAATTGTCTGATTATATAACTTCAGCTGTAGAGTGGACAGAAATCAATAGCCCAATTACCATTTACCCCAATCCTTGTAGTGATTATTTTTACCTTACTGAGACAGTTGCCGATGAATTGAATATATTTGATATTCACGGCAGAATGATCCGCCTCCAACAAATGGATGGAAAATTTTATATTTACGAATTAAACGATGGAATTTATTTTGTTAAAATCAAAAACAAAACTTTAAAGTTAATCATCCCCAAAAAATAAGATTTTATAAAAAACCGCGGCTTTTCCAGTAGGCAGGATGTTGGGGGTTTAATTGGTTTGCACGGTTGTCGAGTTCATGTTTTGACCATTGTTTTTTGAAACTTTTGGCTACATCAAACGGATGGTCGGGAATTTGGGTATATCCGCGCGATTTCCAGTAATTAATGTTGTTGGGATTTAACTGGTTGCTCCTGTTGTCGTTTTGATGTTTACTCATGGCTTTGTTTTTGACACTTAAACGATCAAACTAAAAACAGGTAACAGGATTTTTTTTGATTTAACAATCATTAACCTCCCTGCAACCTGCACCATTCTTCGTATGACTTATTGTTCCTTATCAATTCTTCATGTGTTCCGACAGCGGTTATTTTTCCTTCTTCCATCATCACGATTTTATCGGCATTTCGGATGGTACTAATGCGGTGAGCAATGACAAGCAATGTGGTTTCTTTTCGGATTTCATCCATGGCGTCTTTAATGGCTTTTTCGCTTTCCGGATCCAAAGCAGAGGTGGCTTCATCCAGAATAAGAAGTGAAGGTTTGCGTAAAATGGCACGGGCCAGACTCAGGCGTTGCTTTTGTCCACCGCTTAAAAGATTACCTCTGTCGCCAATAAGGGTCTGATAGGTCATGGGAAGCTTCATGATAAAATCATGGGCATGGGCAATTCTGGCCGCCCACTCAATCTCCGAAGGCAAGAATTCGGAACTTCCGAAACTGATGTTGTTTAATACAGTGTCGTTGAATAACAATACTTCCTGAGAAACCAAAGCAATTTTATTTCGTAAGGAGGAAGTGTTCAGTTTGCAGATATCCAAGCCGTCCCAATAGATGGTACCTTTTTGAGGTTCATATAATTTTAAAAGACATTCGGTTAAGGTAGTTTTACCCGAACCACTCTTACCCACAAGGGCCGTCATTTTTCCTTTTTCTATGGTAAGGTTGATGTTATTTAATGCAGGTTCGCTTCTTCCCTGATGCGTAAAATAAACATTTTCAAAGCGTATTTCCGACTTCAAATGCATGGCTAGGGGCAAATTTTCCTGAGGATCATGTTCCAATGGTAAGTCTAATATTTCCCGAATTCTTTTTTCGGCGGCGATTCCTTTTTGAATATTGGCGTAGGCTTGTGACAGTTGCTTCACCGGCGGTATTAATTGTGATGCCAGTCCGAAGTAAGTTATGAACAAGGCAGAGTCCAGTTCGCCGGAAAACACCATAGTGCCTCCGGAATAAAGAATAATCATCAGTATGGTTACCACAATCACCTCATTTAAAGGTGAACCCAAATCCGTCAGGCGATAAACCTGAATGGATTTGTTTTTGAATTTCTGGTTCTCTTGCCTGAATTTTTCCGTGAAATATTCTTCACGGGAAAATGCTTTGATAATTTTAAAATTTTGAAGGCTTTCTTCAATCCTCGACATCACATCGGCAAGCATTTTTCTTGCTTCGACAGCTTTTCTTTTAAGGAATATACTGATGATGCGAATGCTAACGAGGGCTAGCGGCATTAACAACAGCATGTACAATGTTAATTTCCAACTGATAAAAAACATCATGCCGGAGATTAATACCAATATGATGGGTTCCCGGAAAATCATTTCCAGTGTTTGCATGATGCTCCATTCAATTTCGTTTACATCATTACTCATTCTACTGATGATATCACCTTTTTTTTCGTTATTCATGACCGATGCCCTGACCCTCAGGGCATGTGCATACATACTGTTACGTAAATCATAGACTACCCCGTTTCGTATCGGGGCTATGCAATACATGGCCGCATATCTGAAAAAGTTTTTTAAAACGGTCAGTGTCCAAACCGAAACACACATCACTATCAATGCCAGGGGCTTACCGCCCTGACATACAAAGTAAGCCAGATAAAATTTTATTGACTCGTTTATGTAACCCGTACTGAATTTAAAACCAGGACGAGGAGAAGAAAGGATGCTTTTTACTTCATCGGCAGAATACTTGAACAAAAGGTCAAGGAACGGGGCCACAAGAATAAAAACGGAAGAAGATACAATGGCATAGAAGATGTTCGAAAGGATATTCAGAAATACATATTTCTTGTAATTTCCGACATATCTAAGAGCATGAAAAATTCCTGTCATGTTGTCTTGCAAAAATAACTACCTTTAGGGTATGGAAAGTATCCGTCAGAAAAAAGTGGGAAAATTGATTCAGAAAGAATTGGGGGAATGGTTCAGGGAAAAAAATTCCATAGATTTTCCGGGCAGCATGATCAGTGTAACTGTTGTCAGAATAAGTGCTGATCTTTCCATAGCCAAAGTTTATGTAAGTATATATCCCGGTCAAATAGCAAAAGAGACCTTTAAAAAAATTACAGATCAAGCCTGGGCTATACGAAAAGAGTTGGGGTACAGAATAAGAAAAAACCTGAGGATTGTTCCAGACTTGCATTTTTATCTGGACGACAGTTTGGATTATGCCATGCGCATCGAGGAATTACTGAAAAAATAATCCATGTCGTGGATTTCTTTTTTGGCCATCCGTTATTTGCCGCTAAAGGGTAAAAAGCAAT
Source organism: Bacteroidia bacterium (assembly GCA_026415195.1). Classification (GTDB taxonomy): domain Bacteria; phylum Bacteroidota; class Bacteroidia; order B-17B0; family Aurantibacillaceae; genus JAOAHO01. Next base: position 9,183 of record JAOAHO010000036.1, read on the forward strand.
CCATACAATGGATAACCCGAATCAGTTTTTTGGCTGTCTCGGTTATTACGGCATGTGCCATTATCATTCAATCGGTGATGAACGGGCTTACTTCCCTGGTGGTGGGGCTTTACAACTCACTGGAACCCGATATTAAAATTGAGCATATTGAAAAAAAATATTTCCTCAAAGACTCTTTTCCTTTTAAAAAAATAAAATTCTTTAAAGGAATTCACTATTCAGAAATTTTTGAAAAAAAAGTATTGTTGAGAAATTATGAAAAAACCTTTTACACCAATGCAGTTTTTTGTAATGATAACTATTTCCGGATTTTGCCTTTCGACACCATCGTAAAGGAGGGGACACCCATAACTAAAGGTAATTTTTTCATAATAGGTAAATCCCTGGCCGACGTCCTGGGGACCCACACGGAAATGGCATTTGATCTGGTTGAAATCATGGCTCCGTCAAACTCCGATTTTCATGAGGATCTACTGTCGGCCAATTCTGACTTTTTCAACACAGTAGAATTAAAACCAACTGGTATTTTTTTTCTTAACGAGGAATTAGATTTGTCCAGAATTTACCTTTCCAAAAAAAACATGTTTGAATTATTTGAGGATTCCCTTTCCTTATCTGCCGTGCACATTAAAATAACTGACACAAAAGGACAAGATTTAGTTCAGGAGTTAAAGAAAATATTAGGCCCACAGTGGAAAATAACAACTAAAGAAGAAAGCAATCATGCGCTCATAAAAACTTTAAATTCCGAAAAGCAAATTACTGCCTACATCCTTTGGTTTATTTTATTTATTGCGTTATTTACCATCATTGGATCTTTAACCATGATTATACTGGAAAAGAAAAAAGACATATTTATACTTTATTCCCTGGGAGCTGACATTCATCAAATTAAAATGATATTTGTTTTGGAAGGTATAATCATCACGTTGGCGGGTGGCATAACCGGTCTTTTATTGGGGCTGATTTTTTGCTGGATTCAATACCGATTTCATTTCGTGCCTTTCGGGGATGAATTTGTTATCAACTATTATCCGGTTGAGATCCGGGGAAATGATGTATTTCAAACATTATTGGCAATTCTTGTCATGAGTACACTAGCGGGCTTATATCCGGTTGGAAATTTTATATCCAAGGAAAAGTTGCAATATTCTCAGAATAAATAACATCTTACATTATCAGATATAAAATTCCGCATGTACTCAAAAAATCAAAATAAAATTGTTGAATTCGCATTTCATTGTCGAAATAACGGACATTCATATCCAATAAACTATTTTCCCGTACATTAATTAAAAAAACGCTGCTTTCACCGTTATAGAATTTGGTTTTTTCGGCATCCCGAAGCAATATACTGTTTTTGAGGGCAAGCAAAAAGATATTATGTTGATTGGACATTTGCAGGTATTGTTCTTTCATGGCTTTGATTTTCAGTTCCAGTTCCCTGGTTTTTTGTAAAAGTTCAAGTTCTTTTTCCCTTTCTTTAATTTTATTCAATTGAATTTTTGCCCTTTCTTTCCTGAGTAACAAAGGAAAATAGAGGTATCCGTTCCATTTGTTGTTTTCCCTGTAATTCCAGACGGGCAACGGGTCCGACCAAGTATTTAATATTGAATAACCAATATATACATCGGGTAAAAGTTGAAATTTGGCATATCGCGTGGCCAATTCCAGAGTTTTTAACTCGGCCTGAGTTGCTATAAGTTCAGGATTATTTTGCAGAATTTTTAATGGATCGGTGATGTAAATGCTGTCGTGTATTTTTTTTACCGCATCCATTCCAATTGCAGGGTACATATTTTCATTCATTTCCAGCGGTTTTTCATCGGCATTCCATAAATAGGTATTCATTTTGGCTTTTTTCAGCGCATATTCGGCTTTTGTATCGGCAAGCCGGGCCGCAATAAATTGAATTTGTATGCTCATTTCGGTGCTATCGATGGGGGCTTCATCGCCATATTGTATCCGTTGCAACATAAATTCATACCGTTCTTTGGCCAGTTTGTATGCATCGGTATAGAGCTTCAGTTTTCTGAATGAAAAAAGCCATTCGGCAAAATCGGTTCCCAGGTTTTTCAGAAAAATATTAAGAAATTGATTTTGAATGGCAAATCCTGCATTTTGCAGCACTTTTGCCTGCTGCAAGGCAAGTCTTCTTTCGTTAAAAAAAAGATTTCGGCCCGCTGGCACTTCAACCCCCAGGGAAAGCATGGTGCCATCATCGGTAAAATCTTCGTTATTCAGGAATATGCCGGAATTGGCATCAATACTGCCTTTGAAGTCAACTCCAAACTGAGTGGGCACTTTAAGTTCATGATACCATTTGGAAAAATATTGCTTTTCATTGAAGTTTTTTTCATCGAATTGGCTTAAGATTGAGGGGTCGAATTGCCCCCGGGCCAAGCGCACACTGTTTTTCAGTGCAGGCCGTGTAAGGGCAATTTTTTGAACAATAGGATGAAATGCCCTGACGGATGCCAGAATTTGTTCGAAAGAAATAAAAATGCTGTCGGAGGCAATACCAAAGTTCGATAATAAAAGATATATGATGAATTTATTTTTTATCATCCTTGTTAATGGGGATGTCGTGGGTAAATTCCGGTGGAAAACCGTTGATTTTTCGCCAAATTTCATACCAGACCGGAACATTTTTCAACAAAGCCCACCCTTTCACCAAAGTACCCACCCTCACGAATTCAGGCCACTTGCCTCCTTTTCCTTCACCGGGTACAGCCAAAATTCTGAATTTTCCGTTAGTCGATACTTTATCAATAACCTTGATGCGTGCTTCGAACGTTCCGAAGCTGATGCCTGGCCAACCGCTGAAAACCAAGGCCGGCCAACCCTCAAATTGTATTCTTACTTCATCGCCCGGCCTGAGCAACACTACATCCATGGGATCGGCATATAATTCCACGGCCAGTTGCGGATTTTCCGGCAAGATACTAACAATTTCATCTCCTTCTTTGATGGTCTCGCCCACTCCTGATTTTAATGCTTTCACTATGAACCCATCACGTGGTGCCGTGATATAGTAAAAGCTCGAACGGATTTGCATGTTGGAATATTCATTATTCATTCTGCTGATTTCACCTTCTGCTTCATAGTAATATGCCAGAGTAGAATTAAGCTCGCTTTCAGCTTTGGAAATTTTTTCCAGATAATCTGCACGGATATTATTTAATTCCACGATAGCATTGATATAATCATTTTTGGTAGCATAAAATTTATTTTCAGAACTGATAAGTTTGGCTTGTGCTTCCTGAAATCTTAATTCACGTGCCTCCAGTTCAGTTTTGGATTTCAAACCCTGTTCAAAAAGTTGTACCTGGCGGTCGAATTGTTCTTTGGCAATTTGGTAATTTTTTTTGGATGCAATAAAGTCGGCACTGTCGGCAGCAATTTTAAGCTTTAATTGCTGTATTTTAATATTACCCTGTTGAAGTTTGATGTTCATGGCATCGGTCAGGGCCTGAATTTGTTTTTTCAATGCTTCTGATTTATTCCGTATGGCCGCAAGATTGCTTTGCTTTGCAATGATTTGTTCTTTAATACGATCGAGCAACTGAGGGTCGAAGAATTTTTCTTTGATTTCTGAAAGGTACACTATTGTATCTCCCTTTTTCACCGATTGTCCTTCACGAACGTACCATTTTTCAATTCTTCCCGCAATGGTAGAATGGATGGTCTGGGGTCTTTCTGCAGGGTTGAAAGAAGTAAGTGATCCCTTCAAATCCACATTCTGCGTCCAGGGCATGAACATCAGTACCAAAAGAAAAATCAAAAAATACAATAATATCTTGTTCGTTCTTTTAACGATATCTGGAATAACAATCAGCCGGAATGCATGATATGTTTTTTTGATGTCGTTATGTCTCATTTTCTTTCTTTTTAATCAGAATGATATTAGCTTCGGGAGATTTTTTCATCACAAACGATTTTACTTTTTCGGCGGTTACGTTCCCCGGCAACAGTAATTCATCAATAAACAGAAGTTTGGGTTTTTGTAGGATGCAGCGCGCAAGCAAAAGGATGCGTGTGGTATTTTGCCCCCAATGGTAATTCGAACCAATGATTTCGGAGTCAAGGTTGTGATAGTTGTTTTCAAAAATACTGTCGTAGCCGAAGAATTGGAATATTTCAATGATTTCGTTTTCTGAAATTTCAGGGTTCAGCAAGGTGATGTTTTCACGAACGGTGGCGTCAAACAGAACTTCTTTATTGAAAAATATCGTTGTATGTTTATTTAGCCAGTAAGCATCAATGAGCTTAATATTGATATCGTTGATTTTGATTTCACCATAATACTCTCCACGAATACCCAAAATAACATCGGTCAGCGCATTAATGGAACTTCTGCTGTTGAATTCCATAGGCTTGCAACCTCCGGGTTCAGCTATAAAGTTCATTTTGGGTTCATGCACGGATGAGGAATATTCAATTAGCTCTAATTTTATTCCCTTAGAAAAATCAGGTTTTAACAAACCACGATGAGGCTCGCCGGCAATGTCTTTTACTTGCGTGATTTTTTCGGCAGCCGTGATCATCTGATACACACTCTCAATTTTCATGATTAACTTTTCAATAGCTCCGGTTATCATCAGTACAATAATTTCGCTGGCCAGAAATTGCCCAAGGGAGATGGACTCGTTAATCAGCAAAATATAACCTCCGATCAGCAAACCTCCGGTTATTATGATGGAAAAACCCAAAAACGAAAAGTATTGAAGCAGCAGGGTATTAAAATGTTTTTTTCTGTAAACAATATATTCCGAGACAAAACCGTCGAGCTTATCGTTGTGGATGTTGGTGTATTCGTAACTGCGGATTGGGTCATGCGAACGGGCCATCTGTTGGAGCCAGTGAAGAGTTTTATACTTGAAAGTAGAAGCCTTGATGGAGGAATTCAATCCGGTTTTACCGGTATATCGGATAATAAACATCACCAAAAGAAAAAGGAAAATACTGAATGCAATGAAAAACGGGTGATAGAAGCACAGGATAATTAGGCCGAAGATGATTTGAAAGAGCGAAGCACTGAGGTCGATGAGCACGGAGGAAAGGTTTTTTTGCAGTGTCAGGACGTCGATCAGGCGGTTCATTCTTTCCAGCGGATTATAAAATTTGAGGTTTTGGTGCCTGATTTTGGTAATGTGGTGCATGAAATCGAACGACATTCCGGCAAACAATTTTTGCTGTAACACTTCCAGAATCCACAATTGGAATATTCTGAGCAAACCGCTGATAAGCACTCCGAAAATGATTAAAAAGATTAATAAATACCCGGATGCCGAAAATCTACCCAGTTGAAGGAAATTGATGAGGCTTTGAATACCCAAGGGAACAATTAATGAGGTTAATCCCGAGAAAATGGAATAATAGATTATTTTATAAATATCTGATTTCTCTTTTTTTAAAAGATGAATGAGTTTTTGCAGAGGGGGATCGTCTTTTTTTATTTCGTCATCAAGATATTGAATTTGATTAACTTTCATTTCAATGATATCGGCATCCTGATGATTCAGTTCCCGGATCACTGCAGCCGGATGGATATGTTTTTGCAGGATAACACCATCGGAACCGATTCGGTTATAAAAACCATTTATGAACTGAAATATTTCCATGCCATTCCCTTGTTCTGAAGATTTTAAGAACAAGGTGGGCAGGGCGTCGGGATTAAACAATTCAGATTTTTTTATTAAAAGAAAAGTAAATGGTAAAGTAGATTCCGTTTTTTTCAGGTTATCATAAATATTTTTAATCTTGGAGGGCTCTTCACCAGAGAAATCAATATTACGAACGGAATTCTTAAAGCGAAGAATTTCATCTTCCGAGCAGGTTAGATCTATTAAGGTGTTCAGAACGCTCCTACAAACCATAATCAAAATTTAAAACAACAATTTTTTCTTTAATTTTCATTTTAAAATTCCCATTTTAGTTCCTAAAATTTGCAAAAAATCCAGTACTTCCTGAGCGGTTTGCTGGTCGTTAGTTGCGTTTTTGTAGGTGTTGGCCAACGTAACCATGTTTTGATGGAAAAAAATTTTCATTTCTTCTATCGACATGTCTTTTGTCCATACATCTACCCTGAGGGTTTGAAGTTCGGTTTTATCCCAAATGGCCACCATTACACTTTTGGCCTCCCTGTTTGAATTTTGTCCGGAGGCCGACCATTCGATGCGCTCGGGCAAATTTGATTCATCCGTGAATACGGTAAATTTCAATTCGTTTTCTTTCATGGCGAGAATTTGGATTCAAATAATATTTTTTTTGAGTCGGTTATTTTCATTAAGCTATCGGGAAGGATTTGAGGATTTTTGTGTATAAACTGTTTGATGATTTGGTACCCAAACCAATGTGCTATATAGGGCGGACACTCCTTACTGATGGCAGAGGTAAAGGGGCCCTCGGCTGTATAATTTTGGATGGTTTTAAGGTTGTTGTCGAATAATTTATTTTTTTCTGTAAGGTGTTCCCACAGCTTTTTTTCATATTTTTCAATATACTGCATTTGCTTAGAAGTGTAGCCGAACAGAATGCTGTCGGGGGCTTCGGGAACGCATAAATGCATTAGGTAATACATTTTACCCTTATAAATCATATGATCCAACAGATGGTTAAGGTTTTTTGATGTGTCTGTATGGATTAACCAGCAGGCTTTAATGATATCGGTAATCAGATAATGCTTGTCGGCTGTCCTCGATCTATAGCGTGGAAAACCGGCATAGTCGTAGAATACGTGGTTACGTCCCAGATACATATCTAAACCACACAACAAATTTTTTCCTGATCTGAAAAAGGCATAATTAAAACCGGAGTGAACAAATACTATCCCTTCCGGAATCTTTATTTTGGGGAAGCAGGCCTGATATCGTAACAGAGCATCGCGGATTTTTTCTTTCAATTGAAAGCGATATGGTGAAGGAAAACTTTTTTTCATTTCCAGATAGATGTCTTTCATGTCTTTGTGGGTAGTAAATTCAAGAATAGATGACAATGGCAATGTATCGGAATTCCATGTAGGAACTAAAAAACTTTTAATATAATCGCGCACGGAATTACGAAAATTTTCTGGGAAATACTGTATGTGAGTCAGCTTTTCTTTTGGAGTTTCAAAAAGTACACTGTCTAAAGAATAAATTTGGAGATGGTATCCGGAATATTGTTTTATTGAATCAGTTTTTATTTCAATCTTTTCCATTGGCACTTCTTCCGAAGAACATGAAAATAGACAAATGAAAACACAAAAGATTAACAAACTTTTGTAGATATATATCTTTCTTAAGTTTAAAAGCACAATTAATTATTTTTTTAATTTTGCCCTTAAAATACAAAAACATGAAAACCGCATTCATTAAAACAATAACTTTTATATCCCTTTCAATGTTGATAACTTCTGGTTATCCACAAAGCGAAACGGAAAAAAACCAGGAAGAGTTCGACAAAAAGTTCAGGTTTGGAATAAAGGTTAATCCTCAATTTTCATGGGCAAAAAGTTCCGAGAAATCTGTAACAGGCGGCGGTGCGTCTATGGCTTTTGGCTTTGGGCTCATGACCGAAATCCGTCTTTCCAAAATCATCGGCATTCTGACCGGCATAGGCGCCGATTTTGAAAAGTATAAGTTAAATTACAGGGTAGATAATGATTTTACTTCTGTTTTAGTGATAGATAAAGAAGATAATTACGTGGAATTCAAGGATGGCATGTTGATGAGCGATTATTTGAAGGAGGGATATTCCCAATTTGTATTAAAATCTAGGACCATAAGGACAACCTTTGTAACCATCCCATTGCAATTTAAAATGAATACACAGGAATATAACGGAATTCGTTACTTCGGTATTTTCGGTGGAGACATTGGCATTCGCACAAAGATGGTATCAAATGATGAATATGCCAGCGGCAGTAAAGCAGTGGTGGTAAATAATAATTACACATTAACCCCTCTATCCAGCGGCAGTGAATTAAGTCGTTCAAACGTAAAAGTGGCTAAAGACGCTTCTTTAATTCCCATTCGGCTTGGCCTAAATGTAGGTGCCGGACTGGAATACCGTCTGGCTTCCTCAACGGCTTTATATTTCTCTTTGAATTATTTTCTTGGCTTTAATAACTTGCTTCGCGGTGAGTCGAAATACATTTATAAAGGGCAAGATACTCAGAATAATGGCCCTAACGGATACGATTTTGCCCCATTGAAGCAGAACGTAACTCCCAATGCATTTAAAATAAACGTCGGTATCTTTTTCTAAGAATTTAGGTTCTGAAACTGATCCGTACCCTGCTAATTGCAGCTTTTTTAATCTTCTAATTTCCATTTCTTTTTCCTTGCTTTATAGAAAGGAAACCAAACAAGTAATTTTAATGCCAGGCGAATAACCTGATATGCCAAAAACGACAACACTCTTACATGTAATTTTTCCATAATTAAAGGGGAAATCTTTTCGGAATGTTCAATTATGAAATTGAATTCTTCCCTTGCTTTAGAAATTATTTTTGTATGGTAACAGAGCACATTCATTTCGATACTTCCAAACTGGCTTAAAAAATTCAGATTAAAGGAGCCGGTCATGAAATATTGATTATCCACAAGCATGGATTTTGCATGTATGATGGATTTTTCCCATTCGTAAATTTCGATCTTGTATTTGCTGAGTAAATTATAGGAATGCATGATTGCATAACGAATCAGTGGAACATCGCTTTTTTTGCCAAGAATTATTTTAACATTTACCCCTTTCATAGTTGCCTTTTTAAGAGCACGGAGTAATCTTCTGCCGGGCAGAAAGTAAGCATTCATGATTAATATTTCAACCTTGGCGCAATGAATAAGAGATAAATAAGATTCATAAATTTCATTTCTCCTTCGCATCCAGTCGTTTTGTAATACCCATAAAGGGTTGTTAGGCATTTCCAGAAGTTTTCTTTTTTCTTTTAATTGATATTTGACATTGAATTCCCTCAGATAGATAGAATTACAAATATCTTTCACAATTCGGCTCCATTGATTTTCGAAATAGATTGCATGGTCGAGCCAGGCAGGTTCATCTGATGTACCATAGTATTTATCGGCTATGTTGATGCCTCCGATTAGCGACTTTTCCCCGTCGGTGCAAATCACTTTATGGTGTAATCTTCTGCCTGCAAACAATAAATGCCTGAATTGTAATCGCCCGAAAAATTTTACATAAAAATTAACTGAATTAATTTTTTTTATTTTAAAAAAAATGTTTTTTGAACCGAATAAGTCCAATACCAAATAAACTTTTATTCCCCTTTTTGCAGCATCAAGCAAACGGTTTAAAATTTCATTTCCGATATAATCATCCTCAAAAATGTAAGTTTGAAAATGAATGTCCTTTTTTGCATCTGCAATCATTTTTTTTAAGATATCAAAATATTCTTCCCCGCTTTTTACAAACAGGATTTCATTTGTTTTTAAATTCACCGATGTCATGAAGGAAAATATACAGACGTTAAATTATTGGATTACACTGGACAAGATTTATATCCCTACGATAAAACCAACTTGAATAAATGGATTGCTGAATACGGAAGAACGGTGTGGGGTAATATTGAATAATACGGAAATATTTGTTCCCAATCCGTCCGTAATCCTGCTTCTGTATCCGCCGCCCACATAGGTATAAGGAACCCATATTCTTTGAAAAGGGTTCAAAGATGACATAAAATCTTGTTGATTAATATAATAATATTCGGCAGCCAAATAAAAGTTTGGTGAGACGTTTATCATTCCATATATCATGGGGCCATATAAATAAAAGTTTCCGAAATTTCTTTGTCCCCAATACAGAAAGACCGGTCCGGCACCTGCTATGAAAATATTTTTTTTATCGGTTTTTATTCCTATTCTCGGATTTAAAAAAACATACCAGCCATTCCAGTAATTGATGCTGATGTTACCGGAATAAACCAAACGTTCAGACCATCGTTCATTGATCCTGCGGTTCTTTGTATTATTTTTAGTTAGGGTTGAGTCCGGAGGTCTTCCGGTGTACACCTCATCGATTTGCCCTAATAATTTAGAAATGATAAAAAACATTATTAATATGAGGGAACTACGGCATATTTTCATTTCACGTAAATTTACGAAATATGTGGACAATCGTAACCGGTAGTTCTCGTGGAATCGGAAAACAATTATGTATGGAACTTGCCCGTAACGGATGCAAAGTATTAGCCGTTAGCAGAGCAAAGACAGAATTTGAACATCCCGGAATTTATAGTTTTTCAGTTGATATCACTACCGAAGAAGGACAACAGGCATTACTAAAAAAAATTCAGGAAAACCACATTCGAGTTTCTGCCGTTTTTCATAATGCCGCCACACTATTGAATAAAACTTTCGAAAAAATTTCTTTAAAAGAATTAACTGAGGTTTATTCAGTTAATGTTTTTACCCCGTTTATGCTCACCCAAAAACTTATACCTTACCTTGCTGTTCCGGCACATATTATTATGATCTCATCCATGGGTGGTTATCAGGGCAGTGCAAAGTTTTCCGGACTTTCGGCTTATAGCAGTTCTAAAGCCGCATTATCGAACCTGGCGGAATGCCTGGCGGAAGAATTCAAAGAAAGAAAAATATTTTTTAATTCACTGAATTTAGGCGCGGTGGATACCGAGATGCTGAAGGAGGCCTTTCCGGGTTATCAGGCCCCCGTTTCCTCCGTGTCTATGGCTTCATTTATCGCATGGTTTGGCATCAACGGCCATCGTTGGTTTAATGGAAAATGCATACCGGTTTCCTGTACCACACCCTGATGTATGCTTGAAAAAAAATTAAGGGTTAGCCCCGAAATTTTGTTTGATACCGGGAAATTAACAGAAGAAATCTGTAATGTATTTGGCATACGTCAGGAGGATCTTGCCTTTAAAATTCTGCGCCGTAGCGTAGATGCCAGAAGAAGGCCTGTGAAATATGAATTGCTTGTTTGTGCGTGGAACAAAAAAAAAGAAGCGTTTAAAGAACCCGGTTTTAATCCGGGTTATCGGGAGGTGGGGGGAGCAAGCAAGATTTGCCATATCATTGGAGCAGGGCCCGCGGGATATTTCGCTGCCTTGGAATGCCTGAAAGCAGGAATCAAACCCGTAATTCTGGAGAGGGGGAAGGATGTGCGCTCCCGCCGGCGTGACCTGGCCGACATCTTTAAAAAAAGAACCGTGCATCCCCATAGCAATTACTGTTTCGGTGAGGGCGGAGCAGGAACCTACAGTGACGGGAAACTCTATACAAGGAGCCACAAAAGAGGAGATATATATAAAATACTCCAAACTTTAGTTTATCATGGGGCTAACGAAGATATTTTGGTGGACACACACCCGCACATCGGAACAAACCGCCTTCCCGGAATTATTGAAAACATACGCCAAACCATCCTTCAATACGGGGGCGAAGTACATTTTAATACATTTTTGAAAAATATTGAACTGAAAGGGGATTTCATTACAAATCTTGTTGTTACCGATGAGAAAGGATATGAACAAAAAATCCCATGCCAAAAAGTGATATTGGCCACGGGACACTCAGGCAGGGAAGTATATGAAATGTTACAGAGGAAAAAAATTGAAATTGAGATCAAACCTTTTGCACTGGGTGTGCGTGTGGAACATCCTCAGGAACTCATAGATTGCATACAATACCACTGTTCATCAACAGAAAGGGAAATGGTTCGAAAGTACCTTCCTGCAGCCTCATATGCTTTAAAATCGCATTATCAGGGACGCGGCATATATTCCTTTTGCATGTGCCCGGGCGGAATAATAGCGCCATGTGCCACCGGTCCCGAAGAAGTGGTAACCAACGGATGGAGCCCCAGCAAAAGAAATAATCCGTTCGCCAACAGTGGTATGGTGGTAGAAATTAAGCAAGATGATATTTTACCTTTTAAAAAATTCGGCCCCCTGGCTGCATTGGAATTTCAGAAAAGTGTAGAACATAGGGCTTGGCAGGCAGGAGGCAAAAACCTGTCGGCTCCTGCCGTGCGTCTTACGGATTTTTTGAAAAACAAAATCAGTTCCGATTTACCTCCTTCATCTTATAAACCTGGCATTGTACCTGCAGATTTAATGGAAGTATTGGGAAAAAAAATTGGTACAGCTTTAAGGGAAGGCTTAAAGAGTATTGGAAAAAAAGTAAAAGGATATGTAACGGAAGATGCCGTGCTGGTTGGAGTGGAAAGCCGGACTTCTTCCCCTGTCAGGATACCGAGGGATCCATGGAAAGGTCACCATCCTCAAATTAAGAATCTTTACCCTTGCGGGGAAGGTGCCGGTTATGCCGGAGGCATTATGAGTGCGGCAATGGATGGGGTGAGGATTGTCGGGTTTCTGGTAGAAGGTTAAATATTTAAAAGTTGATATTTGGTTTTATTTTTTATAATTGTGCATTATTTTTCATAATGGACAAAAAGATTATCAACGAAATCGAACACGGAAAAAAAATCAAGGAAAATGCAGAAGACATTTGGGGTTGGGGATCCCCCACAGGAAAAGTAAGAGCAGAAAGGAGAAGCAAATTGTTAGTTGAAACCGCCAAAATTTCTGAAAAAGATTATTGTCTTGAAATTGGATGCGGTTCGGGGCTTTTTACAAATAAAGTTTATGATAGAACGAAAGCAAAAATAGTTGCCATTGATATATCACCTGACTTGCTTGAATTGGCAAAAGAACGTAATTTGCCGGTAGAATTCAGGGTTGAAAATGCAATGCAAACTTCGTTTGATGATGAAGTATTCGATGTAGTTTTTGGAAGCTCTGTTATTCATCATCTGGATATTGAAAAATCCATTAAAGAAATTTATCGGGTTCTAAAAAAAGGTGGAAGAATGATATTTGCAGAGCCTAATATGCTTAATCCTCAAATATTTATTCAAAAAAATGTTCCATTCATTAAAAAATGGTTGGGCGACTCACCGGATGAAACCGCCATTGTCCGCTGGAAAATGAAAAAGTTACTCGAGAATTATGGTTTTAAAAATGTGCTTGTTTGTCCTTATGATTTTTTACATCCTTTGGTGCCGAAATTTTTAATTCATCTGGTTTTAAAATTGTCCTATGTACTGGAGAAAATCCCCCTTGTAAGGGAAATAGCAGGCTCGGTTATTATATATGCAGAAAAATGACATGAAAAATAAGATACAGACTTCTCCGAAAAATAAGGCATCCGTCCAATCCATCCTGGATTGGACGGATAGGTTATTAAGTAAAATTAATGAAAGAAAATTTTTGTTGTTTTTTATTTTTTTGACATTAATGTTCGACTTATTGAATTTTAATTTAAAAATCAGTGAAGCCCATGATGATGCATTATATATCGAGGCAGCCTATCGATATATACATGAGTTCCCCGATTATTTTTACACGGCAAACGCTCCGCTTTATCCGATGTTCCTGGCCTTTTTGATGCTGGTTTTTGGGTTTAAATTATGGGTATTTAAATTGTTCAACGTTTTATTTCATTTGGGGTTTGTTACTCTAACATTTTTAACATTTAAAAATGTTTTAAGAAAAACATTTTTGTTTTTTATTATGATGTTTGTTTCCATAAATTTTTTAATGGTATATTACTCATCCATGACGTTTACGGAACAAATGTTTTTGTTTATTCAATCATTGTTATTGTTTTTTATGCATAAATATTTTCAGGCATCTGATGCTGATTTTCAAAATCATATCTCCTTTTTCAGGACTGAAAAATTTAAATTGATTGTTATTGCATCTTTTTTTGTATTTGTTTTAAACATCACCAGAAATATTTCTATTTCAGTAGTACCTTCGGTTTTTTTAATGTTATTTCTTTTTAATGAACACAGGAAATTTTCTTTTATATTTCTTCTTTTCTATATTGTTTTTCAGGGAATCTTCCGTTTGATGGTATATCTTATTTGGCCATTGGCATCATCAAATCAATATAAAAGTCAGACGAATATTTTGCTTTTAAAAGATCCATATGATGCTTCAAAAGGTAAGGATGATATTGTAGGTTTTTTGGAGAGGCTTATTACCAATATAGATTTGTACTTAAGCAAACGATTTTTTCAAATACTTGGTATTACCAGTGAAGAAAGTACTGACACGCATACCGTTATTTCCGTATTGATGATTTTGTTAATGTTGATATCAATTTGGCATGCATTCAAAAATAAATCATATTTCGTACTTTTAATTGCATTTTATGTCTCGGCGCTATTGGGTTCAACTTTTCTGGTCCTTCAGGCACGTTGGGATCAACCCCGATTTATTCTGGTGGGTATGCCGTTATTGTTTGTAGTATGGTTATATTTTTTTCAAGTTAAAATTAAGAGCAGTGTGTTTCACAATATTTTGGCCGTATTATTGATATTTCTTTCGTTTTCTATTATAATCTCCACTTTTAAAAGGACACAAAAAAATTATAAAATTGCTTTGAAAAATATGAAAGGAGATATATATTACGGTTACACGCCCGATATTATTAACTTTATGAAATGCAGCAAATGGTGTGCGGAAAATTTACCCGAAGACGCGCTTGTTGCATCTCGTAAGGCCCCTATGAGTTTTGTTTATTCAGGAGGAAAACATTTTTTTCCATTATACAGCGTTATTAAAAAAGACACAGCCACCGATCAATCACATCCTGATTCGGCACTGGTATTTTTTAAGAAAAATAAAGTTACACACATCATGCTTCCCAGTTTGCGGTTAAACCCCCAACAACCCGGCTTCGATGCCATGTCGGCAAATCCAGCAAATCCTAACGATTTGACTTATATTTTTTATCGGCAAGGCGTAATAAATACTTTTCATAATATTTTATATCCCATATATGCCAAGTATCCTCAGAAATTAAAACTCATTCATGTGGAAGGGCAATTGGAAGAATGTTATTTGTTTGAATTTCAATATGACAAGTAGGTTATGTTTTTACGCATAGGCCAATGGTTTTATAAATATTTTTATTATATATATAAATTTTTTTATTATTATTATAAAGTTTCATCTGAATCAAATGAAATTGTTCTAATGAAAAAGCTTATAAAAAAGGGTTCTCTTATTGTTGATATTGGTGCCAATACCGGTTTTTATACAACGATATTTTCTTTATTTACTGGAAGTGAAGGAAAAGTTATTGCTTTTGAACCTGAAAGTGAAAATTTTTCGCATCTCAGGAAAAAAAATTTCAGATATGCTAATGTCGAAATTCATAAAATGGCCGTGGGTGAAAAAACTGAAAAAAAATATTTATATCTGTCTGATAAATACAATGTGGATCACAGGCTTTATCCGGACAAAAACAATAAGCGAAGGGTGGAAGTAAGTGTCGTAGCATTGGATGATTTTTTAAAGGATAAGATTCCCGATTTTATTAAAATGGATATTCAGGGATATGAGTATTTTGCTTTATTGGGAATGAAAAACATTTTAAGTAATGCAAAATCTTTATGCTTGTTTTTTGAATTTTGGCCTTACGGGTTGAAAAAATCGGGTAGTGATCCGGAGCAATTGTTGAATCTATTAAGAGAAAGTGGTTTTACTATTTACTATTTAGACGGTTCTGATTTAAAAACAACAGATGATGAAAATTTCAAAAAAATACTTAATGACTATGCCGAGGAAAATTACACCAATCTTGTGGGTATTAAAGGAAACCAATACAAACTTTAAGTCAATAATTTTTAACAATTCATGGAAATTTCAATAACGTTTAAAAATCAATTCGTAATTTGGTTGGCGCATTTTTAAGTAATTAACTGAATGACTGATTCCCTTTATTTATCCTCAGCCGGATATCGTTTCCGTCAGGCCATGAAAGAGGAAAAACCGCTTCAGGTGGTGGGAACCATAAATCCCCTGCATGCCTTGCTGGCAAAGCAAAGCGGTTTTCGGGCCATATATATGTCGGGTGGGGGAGTGGCAGCAGGTTCTTTAGGCATCCCCGACCTTGGAATTACCACTTTGCATGACGTTTTAGTGGACGTGGGAAGAATTACCGACATAGTGGACACGCCCATCTTGGTGGATATTGACACGGGCTTTGGCCCTTCAGTATTTAATATTGCCCGTACCATTAAATCGCTTATTAAAGCTGGAGCCGCTGCCGTTCACATGGAAGATCAGGTAGGCGCCAAACGTTGCGGCCACAGGCCCAATAAGGAAATTGTTTCGTGCGAGGAAATGCTCGACCGTATCAAATCGGCCGTGGATGCACGCACCGATAACCACTTTGTCATTGGCGCCCGCACCGATGCCCTGGCTAACGAAGGCCTAGAAAAAGCCATTGAACGTGCATTGAAATACAAGGATGCAGGAGCAGATTTTATCTTTGTGGAAGCCGTCAGAACCCTGGAACAATACAAGGCATTTTCCAATGCCTTGCAATGCCCCATCCTAGCCAATATTACCGAATTCGGCATGACACCCCTTTTCACGGTGGATGAACTTCGTTCTGCTGGTGTGGATATTGTGCTCTATCCGCTTTCCGCTTTCCGCGCTGCCAATAAAGCGGCCCTGAATGTTTATCAGCACATCCGCAAAGACGGCACTCAAAAAAACGTCCTCGACACCATGCAAACCCGCCAGGAACTTTATGAAGCCATCAACTATTATGCTTACGAAAACAAACTGGATAAACTTTTCAATAAAAAATAATTTTAAATTTTAATATTATGTCATCAAACGAAACAACCGCATCCTTCAAGCCCAAAAAGAGCGTTGCGCTTTCCGGTGTTGCAGCCGGAAATACCGCACTTTGTACGGTGGGCAGGTCGGGCAACGACCTACATTACCGTGGATATGACATCCACGACCTGGCAAACAAAGCCACCTTCGAGGAAGTGGCTTATTTGCTAATCTATGGTAAATTACCCAACAAACAACAACTTGCCTCCTACGTCAATAAAATCAAATCTTTACGTGGATTACCGTCAATTTTAAAAAACACACTGGAATTGCTTCCATCCTCGGCACATCCTATGGATGTTCTGAGGACGAGCGTTTCCGTATTGGGTATATTACACCCCGAAAAAGAAGGCCACAGTTTGTTTGAAGCCCGCGATATTGCCGACAAGCTTTTGGCCTGCCTTCCGTCTGCTCTTGTTTATTGGTACCATTTCTCTCATAACGGAAGGCGTATCGAGGTGGAACTTGATGACGATACCATTGGCGGACATTTCCTTCACATGTTGCACGGCAAGACCCCCAACGATTTATGGAAAAAAGCCATGCAAGTATCCTTAATCCTTTATGCTGAACATGAATTCAATGCCTCTACGTTTACAGCACGTGTTATTGCCGGAACAGGGTCCGATATGTACTCTGCCGTCACCGGAGCCATCGGTGCACTGAAAGGTCCAAAGCATGGCGGAGCCAATGAAGTAGCCCTCGAGATACAGCGCCGGTATGCATCGGTCGAGGAAGCCGAACAAGATATCAAGGCACGTATCGAGCGTAAAGAAATTATTATCGGATTCGGCCATCCGGTCTATACCATTTCCGACCCGCGAAACGTCATCATCAAAAACGTAGCCAAACAATTATCGGAGCAGGCAGGTGACATGCTTCTGTATAATGTGGCAGAACGCATTGAAACGCTGATGTGGGAGCAGAAAAAAATGTTCCCTAATCTCGATTGGTTCTCTGCCGTTTCGTATCATTTGATGGGCATTCCAACTTTCATGTTTACACCCATTTTCATCATGTCGCGCGTTACGGGTTGGTGTGCGCACATCATCGAACAGCGCCAGGACGGTAAAATCATCCGGCCCAGCGCCAACTACATAGGCCCTGAAAACCTGGAATTTGTTCCGCTCGATAAAAGAAAATAACCACCTTAAAATAACCTTTGAATATGGGAAGTTACATCAGTAATGAAAGGCCTGAACCGGACAAAGTTCTGACGGATATTGCCGATTATGTTTTGAATTATGAAATCAAAAGCGAATTGGCATGGAAGACCGCACATTATTGCCTGCTCGACTCGCTGGGCTGTGCTTTTGAAGCATTAACGTATCCGGCCTGTTGTAAGATGCTGGGGCCAATCGTTCCTGGAACTGTAGTGCCCAACGGGGCAAAAGTACCCGGCACGCATTTTCAGCTCGATCCGGTGAAAGCTGCTTTCGATATTGGTGCGACGGTACGTTGGCTGGATTTCAACGATACCTGGCTGGCTGCAGAGTGGGGGCACCCCTCTGATAACCTGGGCGGTATTTTGGCTACAGCCGATTGGATTTCCAGAACCAATATCGCCAACGGCAAAAAGCCCCTTATTGTGAAAGACGTGCTGGATGCCATGATACGCGCCCATGAGATTCAAGGTGTTTTTGCTTTGGAAAATGCTTTCAACAAAGTGGGCCTCGACCATGTTATTCTCGTAAAGTTGGCCTCCACTGCCGTTGTTAGCAGATTGTTGGGATTAACAAAAGACGAAACCATTAATGCCATTTCCAATGCCTTTGTCGACGGGCATTCGCTTCGCACCTACCGCCATGCTCCCAACACCGGAAGCCGTAAATCCTGGGCTGCCGGAGATGCCACATCCCGTGCCGTCCGCCTTGCCCTCATCGCCAAAACCGGTGAAATGGGTTATCCTTCCGTTCTGACAGCTAAAACCTGGGGATTTTATGACGTGCTTTTTAAAGGAAACCAGTTCAAGTTTCAGCGGCCGTTTGGAACTTATGTGATGGAAAACGTCCTTTTCAAAATTTCCTTCCCTGCCGAGTTTCATGCTCAAACGGCCGTGGAAGCCGCCATGACCTTGCATGCTAAGTTGAAAAGCATGGGCAAATCATCCGACGACATCAAAAAAATCAGCATACGCACGCACGAAGCAGCCATTCGCATCATTGATAAGAAAGGGCCTTTACACAATCCTGCTGACCGTGATCATTGCATCCAATACATGGTGGCAGTACCGCTGATTTTCGGAAGGTTAACGGCCGAAGATTACGAAGACAAAGTGGCTGCCGACCCAAGGATTGATGCCCTGCGCGAAAAAATCGAGTGTTTTGAAGACCCCCAATTTACCAAGGATTACCACGACCCCGACAAGCGTTCCATTGCCAACGGCCTGGCCCTGGAACTGAACGATGGAACCAAACTCGACGAAGTGGTAGTGGAATATCCCATCGGGCATAAGAGGAGAAGGGATGAAGGTATTCCGGAATTGATTAAGAAATTCAAAATCAATCTGGCAAGGCGTTTTCCGGAAAAGCAGCAAAAACTCATCCTTGAAAAATCCTCGGATTTTAATACACTGGCGAACATGCCCGTCAATGAGTTTGTTGACATGATGGTAATTTAATTTTCTTACAACTTAAATTTTTTCCCGGTGGTTGAGTAGAGCGCAGCTCGTATCGAAACCACCATACACGAAAATTACATCAAAACCCCTCTGGTTGTTGAATAGGGCGTTAGTCCGTATCGAGCCACCGTAAGTTTATTTATTAGGGCGTGTCCCGCCCGCATGCTTCGCATGCGGGCGGGCCGGGCTGCTTCGGGCTTCGCTCTTGCTTCGGCACGGCGCGTGTGCGGCTCGCTTCGTTCGCCGCCCCCAACGCCGGTGCGCTGCGCCCCTCCGCATCCCTCACGCGGGTTATTTATATTGTAAAACTTCTAAGATATAGCTGATTTTTAACGAATGAAAATCCTACTTAATTAAGGCAGAAACAAACGTTTTCTTATACTTTCCTTTTGAAATAGTTACTGTATTTTTCATGAACATAAATATGCTCTGCTAACATAAACATGCTTTTAATTTTGAAAGTTGTAAAAAAACATAATATCTTCGTATGTTTACATCACAGCAGTAATTGATGTTTTGCTTTAATATTAACTTGCTGGAATTAAATAAATAATTTAATTTTATGAACATATATGAATTTATCTAAAGCAAAAATAGAATTAGTTGTTTTGTTATTTTGTTCGTTATCAACAGTGTATTCTCAAGACAGTACGAAAAATGAATTTAGGCCAAAATTTGGTGCTACCTATAATGTTAGTACAGGTCTTTTTTATGCCCATGCTATTGGCGCATTTACAACTTTGCGCGACAAGCATCAAATCGAACTAAATGCGTTATTAGTTCCTGGAGTTAATCCATTTA
>JAOAHO010000037.1 GCA_026415195.1 Bacteroidia bacterium
AGATTGGTGGCTGTTACCAGATTCAGTCGGTTGCCCACGTTGTTCTGTATGATGCTTTTCATGTGGTTGGCCTGGCCAGTCGTAAACATTTTGGAACAATAGGCATATTCCATATAGTTTTCCACATTTTCTTTGATTCCGGGCGTACATACGTCGTTGCTGTTCAGGTTGCAATTGTTCCAGCCCTTAGTAACCGGGGTATCAAAGATTCCGTCATCTCCGCAAGATACACCGGGATTATTGGTATTTCCCCAAACATGTTCCAAATCCAGCCAATGTCCGACTTCGTGTGTTAAAACCCTGGAATTAAAGGGAATAGAGGTCCCTATACTTCCTACATAATTACTTAAGACCACAATGACATCCATGGAAGGCCCTACAGTTCCGGGATAAAAAGTATATCCTGCCGCATTGAAAGTGATATTTTTAACTACATAAATGTTCAGATATTTATGCGGAGGCCAGGTGTAAATGTAATCATTTGGGTCGCCGTTCCATGCTAATGTTTTAGGGTCATAGTGCCTGATGATTCCGTTGGTGCAATTTCCGTTGGGATCCTTGGTGGCCAATACAAATTCAATCTGCACATCGGCAGCCAGATTTTTAAAGACCGTCTGTATAGCAACGGTATCGGGATTTTTTTTCCTGAAATCGCGCGTCATGATATTCACGGCATCCATGACCTGGGCATTGGAGATGTTTTCACTGCCGCCCACATGCAAAATATGAAACACAACCGGAATGGTATAAACAGTTGCGGATGTTTTTTGATTTTGTGCGAATGAAGGATCTTGAGAACGTTCAAGGTTTAATCTTCTTTGTTCAAGGAAAGCAGCTTTTTTATCCGGGTTTTCCGAAAACCATTTTTCCATCATCTCCGCGGTGGCGCATTTTTTAATGTTTTGTGCAAAGACAAAAGCATTTAACAATAAAACGATAATAAAAAATATTGTATGCTTCATACTTTTTCAAATGTAATAATAATCCGTGGAATATTCTGTTAAAAGATTTTTATTCAATGGCGTTGGCTAAGGCGATGATGTTGTCGCCATTTTCAGGTTGAATTTCGAGAAGAGATACGGTTTTAATTTCATTGGCCCGGATAGGTTTTTTGCTGAGAAATTTTGCATAGATGTAATTTTCCGTGTGGCCATAGGCAAACCCTTGTTCATCAATTTTTTCAGTCAGCACATGAAAATTTTTATTCAGGTTTTCCAGATAAAAACAAGAAGTTTTTTTATCCGATAAAATGCGAAGGATTTTATTTCGTTCTTTTTTTACTTTTTCGTTCACATGGCCTTGCATGGAAAAGGCCTCAGTGTTGGGGCGGGCACTGTAGGTGAATACATGAAGGTAACTCACGGGCAAGGCATGAAGGAATTCGCGTGTTTCATTGAAAAGTTCATCGGTTTCGCCGGGGAAGCCCACCATCACGTCCGCTCCTATGCATGCATGGGGCATGAAGTTTTTTATAAGGTGGACTTTTTCTGCATAAAGTTCGCGGCGGTATCTTCTTTTCATTTTTCCAAGGATGGCATTCGATCCGCTTTGAAGCGGGACATGAAAATGCGGCATGAATTTTGACGAGGAGGCCACAAACTTGATAATATCATCGTGAAGCAAATTTGGCTCGATGGATGAAATGCGAAATCTGCTAATGGTTCCGGAATTATCTTCAAGCAGTTTTAATAAATCCAAAAGTTTTAATTTTTTTTCGCTTTTTGGATCATGATATTTATAATCCCCAACATTCACACCCGTCAGGACAATTTCCTTGATGCCTTGCTTTTTTATAATTTCAAGTTCGTTCAAAATATCTTCAGGTGATCCGCTGCGGCTTTGCCCGCGGGCCAAGGGGATGGTACAATACGTACACGGATAATCGCAGCCGTCCTGAACTTTCAGAAAGCTCCTGGTCCTTCCCCCGATGGAGGACGATACATGGAAGTGTTCAACTTCCCCTATACCGCCATGATAAACAAGTTTTTCATGATGGCAGATTTCGGAGAGCAGATCCGGCAGCCGGAATTTGTCTTGAGTGCCCACCACTAAGTTTACGCCTTCAATGGACGATATTTTTTCGGGTTGCAGTTGGGCAAAACATCCCATAACGACAATTTTTGCATCCGGGTTGATGCGCAGCGCCTTCCGAATAAGTTGGCGGGCTTCTTTGTCGGCGTTTTCCGTAACGGAACAAGTGTTCAATACATAAATATCTGCTTCCGTATCGAACGACTCATGACAATGAAAACCTTTGTCGGTACATTTTCTGGAAATGGCCGAAGTTTCGGAATAATTTAATTTACACCCAAGGGTATGGAAAGCAACGGTTTTCAATGGAAAGCAAATTTAATGTTTTTAGTCGGGCTATGGATTAATTCAGGGGCAAGTGCCTAACTGCAATGCCTGTCCCTGGCCCTGGGGAATGAATTTGTAGAAATTATAGGCACAAGTAGCTTTATTCAGGGCAAATTGCGTGACAAAGGAATTGGCCATTTCTTTTGAAATGTGGCAACGCGATCGGAATGTAAATATACCCAGCGCCTTGCGCCCTTCAAAGTTGGAGTAAAGGATTTTTTCCTGAGAGAAGGTCAGGGATGGTGCAGAAAACTGCAGGTAATCGTAAAGTTCGATGGGGGCTGCCGTTACGAGGAAATCAATTTTATACATGCGTCTGCCAAGGAAGCCCGGAGGATTTTGTACGTTTTTCAGATGATTGCCAACGGCATCGTATAAAGTTTGACCGTAAAAACTGAATTTGTATTTACCGTCGGAAATGTTGTTCTTGTTAAGATAAGAGAAAGTAAAATCAAAGCTTTTGAATATTTTGTTGCCTCCGGACAAACTGTCATAATAATGCATGCGTATTCTGAGGTCCTGAAAATAAGCGCCGTTTACCGGCGACTCGACGATGGAGTAAAATACATTCGGATTTGAGTAGTCAATGTAAAAATAGGGGGGATTATTGGGGTGATAGGGAACAGGGTACAAAGGATTGGCAAAAGGTTGGGCAGCCCCCAGCGGCATGCTGTCGAGGGAGTTGGCTTTGGCCGTAAAAACATTTCCCGTCCTGAGGTTTTTAACGGTTAATACGTAGAGGCCGTTGGGAAAAAGCTTATCGTAATTCACGTAAATCCTTTGTTGGGTGGAGAATGCACCGGGCAATGTTTGGATAACCGAATCGTGAAAAACGGCAACGGGCTTGTTGCCGTTCATGGTAGCAGGAGCAGGGTTGCCATTAACAAAGCGCGTCAGGCGGATTTCCAATTCACCTGCGGGGTAATTAACCGAGTCGGTAACCTGTGCATATTGGTTGGCATTATCTTCGGACAGAAAAGTTTTGTTTACCCTTATCATATGTAAATTTTCCTGCGGGCAAAGCACAGCATATATACTTGGAATTTCTTTGTACTCTGCATTGATATCCAGTTTGTTCTTGCAGGAAAACATTAAAATCAACAAACAGATAATTCCGGTTTTTTTCATGAAACGGTCAAATTTAAAGAATAATACGATATAAATTTTTGAAGGGTTTGGGAATAACAATAGATCAGTAAATAATTTTAATGTTTTCTTTCCCGAGATGGTTTTCAGTGGTCAGAATGTAAATACTATTCGTTTTTAATTTTTCTGAAGGAATAACAACAGGAAATTCATCATGAATTAATGTAGAAAAGATTAATTTTCCTTCCGGGGTGTAAAGGTTCAGTCGGATGGGATAATTTTTTTCATGAGGGGTGATTATAAGATTTAAATTTTCATCTTTTATAAAATGAATGGATGAAAGCCATTGAGAAATCCGGATATCTTTAAATAAAGATTGGGTTATATTTTGGTTTTCATCCAAAGCTTCAAGTTTGTAATAAAGAAGGCCGTACTTGGGTGAACGGTCTATGAATGTATAAAGATTGATTTCGGATTGAGAATTTGAAGGAGTGATGCTTCCCAGGTATTCAAAATCGTATCCGTTATTGCTTACATAAAGGCGATATTCAGAAATATTTTTTTCTTCTTTTACCAGCCATCCCAGTTCCTTGTAACCATTTTTATATTCGGCCCATAGCCCCAGTATTTTTAAAGGCAATATGATATCCGTGCAATTACAAGTGGATGCCACAGTAACGGAATAGGTAATAATTTCATCCATGCGGTTGGAACACGCCTGAATAAAAACATTACCCCCTGTCTGACTGTAAAACAGGCGTGCGCCTCCGTTGGAATTACCTGTGGCAGTAATGGTACTTCCTGTGATTGTAATGGTAGTTGAAGGAATTGAAGGATTCGGAGGACATTGATTTGGCAAGTATCGAGGCGAGAGATCAATACCGGATATACTCAATGGAGTGTTGTTCCCGCCTATACTGACTAAATCATTGGCATCCATTCCGGAATTGCAACAACCTGAAGTATTGCCCCACTGATTACAACTGAACGTACAGGCAGAACATCCCCATCCGTTGCATCTTCTTTCGAAGGATGCCTGAACGGATGCCACGCAACCGGAGGGAATAACGTAATTTACCGATACCGTGGGGCCTGAAGTTGGACACGAACCACAGCCGGATGAACTTCCGTTACAGGGGGTTCCCAGTCCTGAAAATTCAGTGAGCGTGCAATTTGAAGTGCATCCTGCAACAGTATATGGTGCGACTGCAAGTTCATAACATTGAGGTTGCTTGACATAAACCTCAATGTCATCCACAGCGAAAGAGGGATCATATC
This sequence comes from Bacteroidia bacterium, assembly GCA_026415195.1. Classification (GTDB taxonomy): domain Bacteria; phylum Bacteroidota; class Bacteroidia; order B-17B0; family Aurantibacillaceae; genus JAOAHO01. Next base: position 4,723 of record JAOAHO010000037.1, read on the forward strand.
CGGAACCATCGGCATTATTTGTCCAGTTAAATCCTATTCGCACATTTGGATTGTTGTTTGCTGAAGCCGGTAGGGCTATATCGAAATCCGACCAAAGGCCTTGGCCTCCGCATGAAGTTGTATTTGTTTGTGGAAATACTCCCAACTGTGTCCAGGCACTACCATTGTAATACCAAAAACTTGCCTGGTCATTACCCGGTTGACCATAATGAATGAAATTAAAACGAACCCTGATATTGGAGTATCCAGTACAATTAATGGCAGGGGATTCCATGCGCTTGTTGGTGGTAACCCCGCTTGATCCACAAATGCAAAATGAACTGGCATCATAAGCAGCACCACAATCGCCTGAGGGACAGAAAAGACAAGCAGCACATTGAGAAGTTGGATTAGCTCCCAGATGTAATGACGGATCAATGCCCAATGGTCCTGTACAGGAAGAACCGCAATTCCCGGCACTGTTACCGCATTCCGCACCGCTCACATACCAAACATTTGCCGCGGCCCCGTTGGCGCCGGTATTGGTTTGTGTCCAACCGCCATAAGAAGTGGCCAGGCACCCCGAACCACAGCCATTGGAAAAGGTCTCGGTCCAAATTACCTGACCTTTAATAAAATAAAACAAAATAATTAATGAAATTAAAAGCCTCGACACATTTATTTAAAGTTAATAAAAATAAAGGAGAAGTTAAGTTAATATTTAGTTAAGTTTGGAAATTTTTTCCCTGATTCTCAAAATACTCTCGTTTAGCGGAATAATAACTTCCGTCACCTTGTCCGGATTGGTATTCAGAGCGTTTTTCTGTTCTTCAATGACATTTTTTAATGTTTTCAAATTGTCATAAATGAATTGGGTTGATTCATCAAGATTTTCTAATTCGAGCATCTTCAATATTTCATTGAGTGAGTTATTCTGATTTAAAATGGCATTCGCAATGGCTAAATTGTTTTTTTCCATGGCAAACTGACAAGAGATATAAAAACCTTCGACCCATGCACCTGAAATCATTAATGAAGAAGTTCTGCTCCTTTTGTTTTCAGTGAGTATTTTATCGGCTTCAGAAAAAGCTGATACCATTATTTGGATGGATGAGTCTTTAATATCTTTGTTTTGTTCAAGGCGGTCAAATAGCTTATCGCTGAATACAGTTTGTATTCCCAACTTTTGAGCAAGGTAATTGAGAGATTTTAAAAATGTTATGCTTTCCTGAGTTTGGTGAAATAAGCGGGTGATGCTTAAATCGGTTCCATAAATTCCAAGATTAAGCGCCATGGCCGTTTCGGTATTGTAATTTTTACATTTAAGAGGATCGTGTAGGATATCGGGATTGTACTGAAGGGAATTTTCCTCAATTAGCCGAATAATTTCTTTGTAATCGGGCATGGTATTAAAAATATTCTGAACGGAGTAACGCTTCGATTGAAGAGAAAGGGAAGAAGAAGCTGATGTTTCCAAATTGTCATCATCATGGCTTTTATCGGAGCAGGAAACTATAAGATAAATCAAAAAAAATAAAAAAGTATGGAATAATTTTTTCATGATTTAATTTAATGCAAAATTAAGGTTATTTTTTAATTCCTTTTTCAAAGTAAAATCGCGCTGATTCCTTTCCATTTTTTTCATAATAAATCCATACCCCATGCGAAACACTTTGCTTTTTTCCGTTTTTAAGCCGAATGATTTTATGATGGTTAATCATTTGAATGTTACCGTTAGGATAATAGTGAACAGATTTACCATTGAGTTTGCCTTTTTTAAAATTTAAAATTTTTTGTGGAACACCTGTTTCATAAAAATATTCCCATCTTCCGTGCTGATGTCCTTTTCGGTATTTTCCAAAATATTCAGGAAATCCCCCTTTTTTATACCATCGTCCGGTTCTTCCATGTAATATCCCATTCACAAAATGCTTAAATTCTTCGGGCTTACCGTTTTCGTAAAAAAAATCCCATCGGCCTTGTTTCTTTCCGTATTTATTATACTTACCGGAATAATTTAAACTACCATTATCGTACCATCCTTCCCATAAGCCAACCTGTATGCCTTTTTTGAAATTTCCTTTGTCTTTTAATTTTCCGTTAGGCCACCAACTTTTCCATTCTCCTTCTTCTTTGTCGTTATCATAATGGCCTTCCTGAAGTTTTTTTCCGTTTTCATGCCAGGTTATCCATAAGCTGTCGCGCAGATCGTTTTTATAATACCCTTTCCTCCAAAATTCCCCGGTTCGGTAATAAAACATCCATAGCCCGGTTTTTTTTCCCATCCTGTAATTTCCGGTTCTTTCGGGTTTGCCATTGTTATAGTAAAAAATCCACAAACTATCCTGAATATCGGAAGTAAAGTAGCCTTCCATTTCTTTATTGCCATTATCATAATAAAATATCCATTTTCCGTCTTTTTTATTACCGACATAAAACCCCTCGGACTTTACTTTGTGGTTAGGGTAATAACTACAATAGAATCCATTGGGAATACCTTCTTTATAAGTACATTGGTAATCCAATTCTCCGTTGGGATGAAAATAACGCCATAACCCTTCTTTTTTACCGTTTTTAATCAGTCCGGTTTGTTGGATGATGCCATTATCGTACACTATTGTCACGCTTCCATGGCTGTTGGTAACAAGCGCTTTACCTTTAGGATCATAAAGTTCAATAACGGATCCGATGCTGTCGGAGTAAATTTTAGTGTATTTTAATTGCCCATTGGCATAATATTCCCTCCATTCGCCGCAAGGTTTATCCTGGCAATAGTTTCCGGTTGTTTTCATTTTACCGTCGCGATAATAACTTTGAAAATTCCCGTGTTTTTTGTTTTTCTCGAAATATCCCACAGATTCGGTTTTTCCGTTGTCATGGTAATATTCCCATCTGCCTTCTTTTTTGCCTGCTATGAATTCTTCCTTGCTTTTTAAATTTCCGTTTTCATACCAACTTGTCCAGGTACTGTCGGGAACGTTCATTACAAAAACATCCTGTTCGGCTTTTATGCCGTTCTTATAAAAATAAACAAATGTGCCGTTCTTTTTGCCTTTTTTGTAGTGTTCAATTCCTTTAATATTGCCATCTTCATAAAAGAAAATCCAGGTGCTGTCTTCAAGTCCGTTTTTATATTGGCCTTTGATTTTAAGCTTTCCGCTTTGGTAATATTCAAAATATTTTCCATGCGGTACCCCGCGAAGATAGTCGGTCTCGGATTTTAAAATTTTTTGTTCTTGGTCATAATATTCTTTCTTTTCCTGCGCATGCGCAAAGGACATGAGAAATAAAACCAATACTGAAAAATTTAACTTCACGGATAACGTTAATACTGCAATGATAATATTAAAATGCCTCAGGAGGTTGAAGGTAAAAGGAAAATAATCAACAATTTTCCGAAAATTTCAGGCTTTTACTTCTTCTTCTTTTAGTTCTTCATGGACGATGGTGCAATGTTCCTTGCAAAGAGCAGCAATTTTCTCGGTTAAAAGGTCCTGCACATAATCACGTGCCTTATCTTTATTTTCCAGGATATTCCGGACACTTTTCCGGACATAATCTTCAATAATGGGGATGTTTTGCCCCACAAAATAATTTACCACTACATTGCGCACATAGGCTTCCAGTTCTTCTTGTTCCACTTTCAGGCCATATCTGTTGGCAATGGCATTCATAATCAATTCCCAACGCGTACTGCGGGCAAATGCAGGATATTCTTTTTTCAGTTCTTCATCTGAAATGGGCTTTTCCAGAACGGATTTCAGCCATCTTTTCAGGAATTGGTCGGGCAAGGGTAACTGAAAATATTCAAGGAGTTTGTTTTTTACTTCACTCAAAAATATACGGTCTGATTCGTGTGAAAGTTCGTTCAAAAGGTCTTGCCTGAATTTTTCCTTGAATTCGTCTTCTGATTTAATGGTATCTTTTCCGTAAATTTTATCAAACAATTCCTGATTGGGTTCAGCTTTTTTCCATATTAAATATTTTTCCGGAACGATGCGAAGCATGATTTCGGCGGTATTGATGCCGGATTCTTTTTTGATATTCAACATGTAATTCCTGTCCGATTCATCGGGGAAAATTTCATCGGCTTTTATGTCAAGGTTTTGGTTCAAGGCGACATTTTCAAATTGCCTTTGGGCCTGCTCAGGGAGTTTGTTGAAGAAAATGTATTTTTTTACTTGTATTCCTCCCTCTTTAGGTGCACCGTTTTCCAGTTCGGTAATACCCGCATAAATCATAACATCGGGCCCGGCTTTTTCCAATTCTACTGATTTACCGTTACGGGTCAGCAAATCGTTATAATGTTGTTGGAAAAAATCATCCGTCAGGGTTGCATTTTTATAAGTTAACGTAATTTCTTTTCCAAGTTTGGCATCTATTTCGGGTGCACGTCCGATTTCGAAGTGGAAAACATAATCTTCTTCTTTATCAGGGTTAAAATTTGATTTTAATCCTTCCGCTTCCATAGGTCTGCCCAGGGTGATGAGTTGGTTTTCCTCAATGTGTTTGAAGAGGTTTTCAGATAATAATTGATCCACCGCATCCACCAAAACGGATTTATAGTAATATTTTCTGATTAAAGCATCAGGTGCAAAGCCCACGCGAAAACCGGGAACCATGACCGTTTTTTTAAGTTTTTTCAGTTGTTGGTCAACTTTTGGCAAATAATCTTTGGGTTCCAGGGTGATGGATATTAAATCCACAAGAAGTTCTTTTTCTTTCCTTTCGATTCTCATAATTTTTCAGATAAATGATTCAACGGGCTGCAAAGATAGAAAGATTTCCCATTGAGAAGGACAGATATTAATCTTCCGGGGGTTCAGGTGCAGAAACAGGTTTGGCCTTTTTGGGTTTAAGTTTTGAAGGGAAAATAACATTAATGACTTCATTGTGTACGGTTATGGCGGAGGAACTAATGCCGTTTATGATACGGATGTTTTCGTTGGATTTATTCTTCCACGTTCTTTTTACTTCTTCGTAATTTCCGTCGCTGAGTAAAATATAAAATTTTACGATTTTACCTTTAAGTACAACAGCTTTTCCGGAATTACAAACTGCATTGTTGCCAATGCGGCTGGTTATAATCACATCGGTATACGTGCCGTCGGGCACCTCTTCAGCCCCCCTTTCTTCAAATTTTATGGCCCATTTATTATAGCAATTCAGGTCTTTTTTATCTTGCTCCTGTGCACTTAAGATAAAAGTTATGGTTATTGCTAATGCTAAAAAAAACTTTTTCATAGACTAACAAAAATATCAATTTAAATTGAATTGGCCGTATTTTCCTTTATTTCCCAAAGTTTGGCATAAGAGGAGCAATTTTGCAGAAGGTCTTCATGGCTTCCGCTGCAAATAATTTGTCCGTTTTCCATAAAATGAATCTCTTTTAAATAAATGAGATCGGACAGACGAGAGGATATAAGCAAAACCGTAATGTTTTTCATGGCTTGAATTCGTTGTAAAATAGTCTTTGCCGTAATGGCATCCAATGCGGAAAGGCAATCATCGAGGATCAGGATTTGAGGTTTTCTGATAAGCGCTCTTGCCAGTGCAATCCTTTGCTTTTGTCCGCCGGAAATGTTGAGCCCTCTTTCACCCAGGAGAGTATCAAAGCCATTGGGAAATTGCATGATTTCATCATAAATACAACAAAATCTTGCTACTTTTTCAAGTTCCTTATCATCCGGGGATTCCGGGCACCCGAATAATATGTTATTTCTTACGGTGTCGCTGAACAGAAAAGGTTCCTGAAAAACGACGGAAGTCTTTAGATAGAAAATTTTTTTATCGATTTTCGGAAACGGAATACCTCCAATTCGGATATCTCCCGCGTCAATATCGTGAAGCCCTGCCAATACTGAAACCAGGGCAGATTTACCGCAACCCGTTCTTCCGGTTAATCCGGTGATTTCATTTTCCCTGATGGTCAATGAAAGTTGATGCAATACTTTTTTGAAACCGAATTTCAGATAAACGTCCGACAACACTATATCATACCTTTCCGGAATTTCATGGCCGTAATCGGTAATGATTTTTTCATTTAAAACCGACTCTATTCTTTCTTGCGATGCCTTTCCTCGCTGGATTAATGAAAACACCCAACCGATGGCCGTAAAAGGCCAGGTCAGTTGATACAAATAGAATATGAATTCCGTGATAATACCAGAACTGATGCGTTGATTTTTAACTAAATCATGGCCTTTCCAGATGGTGATCAGGATCGTTAAGGAAATCAAAAGAGTAACAACAGGACTAAACAAGGCTTCGGCTTTAGCAAGCGAAATATTTTTCTCTTTATAGGAAAGGGAGCGTTCAAGCATCAGGTCTACGAAAACCGTTTCTTTTGATGCTGAGCGAATGGTTCTGATTCCGTTCATACTCTCCTGTACCAGAGATGTGATATCGGCAATGGCTTCCTGCGATTGTAAAGCATGCTTATGAATTTTAGAAGTTATGTGATAAATAAATACCGAAAGCAGCGGTAAGGGAATCAGGACAAAAAGCGTAAGTTCAGGCGACGAGGACAGCATAAAGAAAATGACGGTGAAAACCGTTACGGCCGTATTGGTAAGATACATGATGGCTGGTCCGGTGAACATACGTACTTTTCCCACATCTTCGTGAATACGGCTCATCAGGTCGCCTACCCGGCCCTTAAGGAAAAAATGATGCGGCAATTGCAGAAAATGATAAAAAATATCGTTTTTTTGATCGTATTCAATGTGACGGCTCATGACAATGATCTGCTGACGCATTAAAAACATAAAAAAGCCAGAAATCAGGGAAAGCGCAAGAAGTATGAAAATATTTCTCAGTAAAATTCCGGAATTTAAGTATTGGTTGGACGACAGTACAAAATCAGTTAGCAATTGAATGTATTTTCCCTGATAAGCTTTGAAGAAAGCGGAAAGCCCGACAAAGATCATGCCGAGAATGAGGGCCGTTCGGTATCGAAGGAAATAGGTACGAAGATTTAAAAGCAGGTAAAGCATTGGTCAAAGCCGATAGAGCACTCTTTTAACGGCTTTGATAATTTTCTCGGGGTTGGGCAGGGCTGCTTCGATGAGCGTAGGAGCGTAGGGTAGGGGGGTATCGGATGAAGTAATGCTCAAGATGGGAGCGTCCAGGTAATCGAATGCTTCTTTTTGAACAACATATGCGATTTCCCTGCTAATGCTGGCCAATGGCCATGCTTCTTCCACCACCACCAGACGGTTGGTTTTTTTAACGCTTTGAATAACGCATTCGTAATCGATGGGGCGCACTGTTCGCAGGTCGATAATTTCGCATGAAATGTTTTCCTGAGCCAACTCGTCAGCGGCTTTGTATGCCTGCTTGATGATTTTACCAAACGATACGATGGTAACATCATGGCCTTCCCTTTTGATGTCTGCTTTGCCGATGGGAATGTAATATTCTTCAGCGGGAACATGCCCTTTATCGCCATACATCAGTTCGCTTTCCATGAAAATCACCGGATCATTATCGAGGATGGCAGATTTCAGCATTCCTTTGGCATCATAAGGATTGGATGGAACCATGACCTTAAGCCCCGGAGTATTCGCATACCAATTCTCGAAATTTTGCGAATGTTGTGAACTTAACATTCCGGCATTTCCCGTTGGCCCGCGAAAAACAATGGGGACATGATATTGCCCGCCGCTCATGTTATACATTTTGGCCGCGCTGTTCACCACCTGGTCGATGGCCACCAGGCTGAAATTAAAGGTCATAAATTCCACAATGGGCCTGAGGCCATTCATTGCGGCCCCTACACCAATACCTGCAAAACCAAGTTCGGAAATCGGAGTATCAATTACACGCTTGGGGCCGAATTCAGCCAACATCCCCTTACTGACTTTGTAGGCCCCGTTATATTCTGCTACTTCCTCGCCCATAAGGATAATATTGGGGTCCTTGCGCATCTCTTCCGACATAGCTTCCCTCAAGGCCTCCCTGAATTCAATGATCCTTTCCGACATATGGAATTTTACCACAAACTTAATGATTTATTCCATTCGCTCATTTATACCTGACTTTCAATAAATTAATGAAAAAAATAACAAATTCTTGTCTAATTTTGTATTATCATGAGAAAGTTGATTGCAGTTTTTTGGGTTTTGTTTACCATTTGTTTCGCGTTTTCACAACCTAACACCACATGCCAGAATGCCGCACCTTTTTGCACAGGAACCACCTACAATTTTCCTGCAGGGGTAAATGCCGGTTCTGCTCAGAACGGTCCGTATTACGACTGCCTGTTTACGCAGCCCAATCCCGTTTGGTATTACATGCAGGTGGCACAGTCAGGTCCCATAACCATTGTAATGCAAGGCTCAGGGAATATGGATATTGATTTTTGTTGTTGGGGACCCTTCAATAGCTTAAATGGTGTGTGTAACAATCTTACGGCAAATAATGTGGTGGATTGTTCCTATTCCACCTCAGCAACCGAAACTTGCGTTATTCCGAATGCTGTTGCCGGACAGTATTATATTTTGTTGATTACCAATTTTTCCAATCAACCCCAGAACATTATCTTCAGCCAGTCAAATGCGAACCAACCAGGAGCCGGATCTACCAATTGTGCCATCCTTTGCAGTATGACGGTTACCGGCACATCTTCCCTTTGTGCCGGACAAAATGCTACCTTAAGTGCCATACCCGGAAATGGGGTAACAAGTATTAATTGGATTGGCCCTAATGGTTTTAATTCCAACAACAATCCGAATCCTTCTATTACAAATGTTCAAACAACGGGTGTATATACCGCGATTGCAACCACAACGGCATCAGCTCCCGGAAATACATGTGCATTAACACATACTGTTACGGTAAACCCGCCTCCGGCATTAATAGCATCTAATGGCGGTCCCTATTGTGTTGGTCAGAATGCACAACTGAATTTAACAGGGGGCACTTCATATACCTGGAGCGGACCCGGAGGTTTTAGCAGTAATCAACAAAACCCCACAATTAACAATGTTCAAATTAATGCTTCCGGCACCTATACTGTGATTGCCGCATCTGCACAGGGATGTACGGCTCAAGCCACTACACAGCTTAGTGTGAATAACAATCCTACTGTTATATTGTCTTCATCAGGTAATTTTTGTGAAGGTCAATCTTTTCAAATTACTGCTACGGGGGCTACGAACTATACTTGGAGTGGCCCCGGAGGTTTTAATGCCAATGGTTCTTCTGTTAGCTTTCAAAACAACAACCTGAATATGTCCGGAACATATACAGTTATTGGTGCCAACGGAGCTTGTACTAGTATAAATACCATACCCGTTACGATTCACCCTCTGCCTCAAATTCAATTAAGTTCAAATTCTCCGGTTTGTCAGTCTCAAGTTTTAACACTGAACAGTTCCGGAAATGCTCAAAATTACATCTGGCTTGGACCCAATAACTTTTCATACATTGGCCAGGTTCTTAATATTAATTCTTCACACCCCACCAATAGTGGGACCTACACCCTTATCGCAATTTCCTCACAAGGTTGTTCCGTTGCTCCGACCATACCCGTAACCGTACATCCCACTCCCGTTCTTTCCATTGTTTCATCGAATCGATGTGTCAACGAAACCATTACCTTTCAGGTTCAGGGTAATTTTAATCCTTCCGGAACTTTTTCCTGGACAGGTCCCAATGGTTTTCAATCAAATGTTCAAAATCCCGTAATTCCTAATGCACAGGTAACAAATTCCGGAAATTATACATTGATTTATACAACTCCTTCAGGTTGTACGGTACAAAGTCAGGTTTGGATAAATGTATTTCCTTTACCAAATGTTCAAATTAGCGGAAATACCGCTGCATGTTACGGAAAAAGTATTACTTTGAATGGATCAGGCGCCCTTTATTATAAGTGGTTGGCTCCATGGGGAGAGATTGCACAGGGCCCTCAATTGGTAGTCTCTACTTCTTCGCCGACCTACACACAAATTTATACGCTTGTGGGAATGGATAATAACGGTTGTACGAACACTGCCACCATCGAAACCATCGTTCATCCTTTGCCGCAGGCCCTTATATATTCGTCTAAGCCCGGAGGATGTGTTCCATTCTGCATGGAATTTACATTTGGCAGTGCCCCCCAAAACCTAACGGAATTTGCATGGAGTTTTTCTGACGGGACAACTTTGAACCAACAATCGTCAGCCGATGTTTGCATGCAAAATGCAGGAACATATACCATGTCTTTATTCTTGAAAGATGCAAACGGATGTTCTAATACAGTTCAAAGGGTGATTGAGGCCTATCCTAAACCTTATGCCAATTTTTCACAAAATCCGGGCAATCCAACTTTTCTTTATCCTGAGGTTCAGTTTTATGATGAGTCAGGTGGTGCAAATATCGTTAAATGGGAGTGGGATTTCATGAGTAACGGACAATACAAAGATTCCATCAAAAATCCAATCTTTAATTTCAAAGAAATGGGTCAATATATTACTTCATTAATTGTTACTTCTGACAAAGGTTGTAAGGACACCACATTTAAAACCGTGATTGTCGGGGATGAATTCGGTATTTACATTCCAAATGCATTTTCACCAAACGGAGACGGATTTAATGATGTTTTTGTTCCAAAAGGACATGGAATTAATAAATTTGAAATGTTTATTTATGACAGATGGGGTAATATTGTTTTTCATTCCAGGGAGTTTGGAAAAGGTTGGGACGGTAAAATCAAAGGGGCAGATGCTACAAATGATGTGTATGTCTATTTAGTTAAAGTTAAAGACCTTAACGGAAAAAACAGGGAATTCAAAGGTCATGTGACATTATTGCGTTAGTTTTTTCTGAATTAGTTCTTCATACAATATTTCCATATCCTTAACCAGCCGGGTGTAATGATACTCGGCTTTAATTTTTTCTGATGATGTTTTAAATTCCGTAGGCCTTGTATTCTGCATTTGATGAATAGCTTTTAACAACAGTTCACTGAAATCTGCAAAATCCGGTTTTTCCGTTATAAAAAAATAATCTGAAAATTTAATGTCTTTAACACCGCCTACATTCGTTGAAACCACTATTTTACCGGCGGCCTGAGCTTCGATTAAACTAACGGGTGTTCCTTCATTTTTTGATGTCAGACACACAATGTCAATCCCTGCCAGGCAAAACGAAACATCTTTTATCCATCCTGTAAAACATATATCATATTCGTTTGAATCTTCGTTTTTTAAAATTAACCCTTCGCTTTTACATTTTTGTATAAGCACCTCTTTTAATTCCCCATCGCCGATGATGAAAGATTTAAATTTTATTCCTTTCTTTTTCAAATCTGAGATGGAACGGATGAAAAGTTCGTGGTTTTTGATGGGGGCAAGCCGTCCGATAATGCCTAAAGCGATTTCTTCTTTTCCAATTCCATATTTTTCCCGGAATGCCTGCCTTTTGTTTTCATTGTAATCGAATCTGTTGAGGTCGAAACCAAGTTTTATCACCCTGCATTTTTCTTCTTTGCAAATTCTGAATTCCTTGCATAAATCCTTTTTTTGTTCCTCGCTGATGGCTACAATGATATCCGTAAACCTTGCCAGAAAGCGCTCGATGGAAATAATCAGCCGGGTTTTAAGCTGTGAAAAATAATTCCTGAATACATGGCCGTGAAAAGTGTGCACTATGATAGGCACTCCACATACCACACCGGCTAATCGTCCAAGAAAACCTGCTTTGCTGGCATGAGTATGAAGGATTTGCGGCTTGTGTTTTTTTATCAATTTGTAAATTTCAAAAAATGCTCTGATGTCGTCAAAGAGGTTGATTTTTCTGCTAAGGGATTTGATTTGAATTGGCTTTAAGCCCATTGACTCGGGAATGAACAATGATGAGGCCTCGTACTCTTCTTCCTTTCCTCCGGCCAGAATGGTCTCATACTTTTCGGGAAGAAATTTACTGAGGTAGGATACATTATAGGTGGGCCCGCCCAAATTAAATCGATTGATGATGCGGAGTATTTTTATTTTTTTATCCATACTTCGTTGGCATCAATCCATTCCTGAAGTACCCACATGGCCCAAAGCAAAAAGGTATTTTCGGCATCGGGCTTGATTTTAAATTCATGAAATAATCCCTGAATGGCATCATAATTTAATATCCCTTGGGATTCAAGTTTATCCTTTTTAAAAATCATGTCAAATTTCTCTTGATTGAGTAATATGGAAATCCATTTTGTCAGAGGAACTTCAAAACCTTTTTTGGGTTGCCGGAAAAGATGTGGAGGCAGAAAATCCCGGAATGTTTTTTTCAGAAATATTTTTCTTTCAAAAAAATTAATTTTTTCATTACTGTTCAATCCGAGGGCAAATTCTACTACCCTGTAATCCAGAAAGGGATTTCGAATTTCAATACCGTGTTGCATACTGTAACGGTCTGTTTTGACCAGCATGTCATTATGCAAAACATAATATAAATCAGCAAAATCAGAAGCAGAAGATGATGAAAACGGTTCGATTGGCTTCAGGAAATCATGAGGAATTAATGATTTTTTTTCTTTAAAAAGGAAAAAAGGGGCAGGATCTTTTGAATAGAATTTCATCAAATGCACAATGTTTTTCATTTCATCGGACGTCAGGTTGCCTAATTTGTGAATTTTTCTGATAAGGTTAGAAATTTTTGAATTTCTTCCGCCTTTGTTGAAAAAAAACAATTGACGTAAACATCTGAAGATGAAAGGAAAAAGTGGATAAGAAGTGAAAAGAAGTGCTGTATGTTTTAAATATCCTTTGAAAAGTTCATCAGCCCCATCCCCAGAAAGTATAACTTTGATTTTGCCGTTAAGTTTTTTGCAAAGAAAATAAATATTCAGGGCAGATGAGTCGGCAAAGGGATGGTCGTTCTTTTTAATAAATTCGGGAATTAAATCGAAAATTTCATTATTGGTAATGTAAACATCCTGATGATTTGTTTTGAAAAATTCAGATGTTTTTTTTGCAATATGGATTTCGTTGAAAAAGGGTTCATCTGAAAAACCCAAAGTAAATGTTTGAAAATCATTTTTTATTTGAGCAGCCAGGCCGCAAACAATGGCCGAGTCGATGCCGCCGCTCAGGAACCCCCCAACGGGGACATCGGCAGTAAGGCGCAGTTCCACGGAATTTTTCATCAAAGAAAAAAAAGTGTTTGTGGAAGCAGTTTCATTTATTGTTTGGGGTGAGAAATTGAACCAGGGTTTTATTTCCGTTTGATGGTTAGCCGAAATTTTAAGATAGTGTCCTTGGGGCAGGGATAAGATTTCTTTAAAAGCGGTGTCATGCCCGGGTACATAACCGAATTGAGCATAACGTAAAAGGGCATCATAGTTTAATTCGCACTTGCCTTTTAAGAGCAAAAGAGGCTTTATTTCAGAAGCGAAGCAAATTTTTTCATCGTCGATGGAGTAATACAAGGGTTTGACTCCCAGGCGGTCCCGTATGAGGAAGAAATCTCCGGAGGGTGCATGATAAAAGGAAATGGAAAAAAAACCGTTGAGTTTATTCAGGCATTCCATTCCTTCATAATGGAGCATTCTGGCAAGTAATAATGTATCACTGTTGAGGTTCTCATCAGTAAACTGTTTCAGATAGGACTGATAATTAAATATTTCACCGTTAAAAGCAAGGATTGAGTTTTTATATTGAAGGGGTTGGTTAGATTTATTATCTAAGCCGATAATGGAAAGCCGGGCATGATAGAGTATAAAAGGGTTTTGAATATGAAAGGATTGGAAGTCGGGCCCGCGATGCCTGAGTGAATTAAGGATTTCGGAATGAGGGAAGTTGTTATTGAAATTTTTAAAAAAATAAATCCCGGCAATTCCGCACATGCAAGGTTAAAATTACTAATTTAGTGTGCACATTGAGGAAAATACTGATTTACATATTCAATATTACTATCCTGTTTTACTTTTCACAGGAACTAAAATTCAGGCATTTAACCAGTGATGATGGCTTGCCTGTGAATGAAGTGAATGCCATTACACAGGATGAAAAGGGGTTTATGTGGTTTGGCACACAGGATGGGCTTTGTAAATGGGATGGAATTAATTTTACAATATACAAGGCAGGTTACAAACGAAGGTTTTTATCTAATTCTCAGGTTTTATCATTATACCCATATAAAGATAAACTTTACGTGGGAACCTATCAGGGGCTAAATGAAATTGATTTAGTAAAAGATTCAGTAAAAATGTACTTTCCTGAAATCAAAAACCACACGAATCGCTGGAATGTTATCAAAAAAATAGTCAGACACGGAAATTACTTGTTATGTGCAACTCCTGAAGGAATATTGATGTTTGACATCAAAACCAAGAAGATGATAAGAAAAAAATGGGAGGGCTTACATGAAAACGGTGTCAATGATATTTTAGAGGTGGAAGAAAATGTTTTTTTGATTTCTACTTCAAACGGACTTTGGAAATGGGATTTTTCAAAAAATCAATTTAATATCATTGATTTAATTTTTTTAAACAATATTATCCTGAAAGATCTGAAATTCACAAAATTATACAAATACGGAGGTTACATTTATGTAGCTACAGAAACAAATGGAGTTATGAAAATGGACTTTCACAGTAGAGAAATTTTTGAAATTTTAATTTTCAATGAAACCAAAGAGAACAGAAAAGAAAATTACATTACGGGAATTTCCCGATATAATGATTATTTAATTTTCACTACACACAAGGGATTTATTACATACAATCCTATAAATGGTATCACAAAAAAATTTATTGCAAGTAATGAACTTTTCTCATTAAATTCCGATGAATTAACATCTGTATTTGTTGATAATGATTTAAATATTTGGTTGTCTTCAAAAAAAGGTGGAGTTAATTATTATCTTAATAATTTTAAAAAATTTCATACATCAGCAAAGATATCCGATGAATTGAATTTTATTTATGGAATATATGAATTGGAAAGAAATAAATTGTTGGTTTCTTCAAATGTGAATTTATATTTAATTGACTTAAGTACAAATCAAAAGAACTTAATAAATAAAAATATTTTAAAAAAATTCGAATACGTTATTATAAAACAAAACGAATTAAATCCGAATGAATACTTTTTGGGTTCAATGGGAGGAGGGGTTCATGTGTACAAAAGAAGTGATAATAAAATTTATGATTTAACAAATAAAAAAAATATCACTGTTGTCAGTTTACAACAATTCAAAAATATATTGTTAATCGGTACAGTTGAAGATGGCTTGATACTTTTTGACATTAATACCAAAAAAGTTGCTTATTCTTTTTCCAAAAAAAATGGGTTATCCAATACAATTTATGAAATTAAAATAAAGGATAAATTTGTTTATTTAGGCACAGATGGAGATGGTTTATTTATTCTTTCATTTCAAGAATTAATTAATGGAAAATTAAAACTAATAAAACATTACCATACAGATCATATGGACACTTTATATAAAATACCAACTGGTGTCATTAATTCTATTTACTTGGATAAATTAAATAATATTCATTTGGGAACAGATAAAGGAATTTTAATAATACAACATAATAAAAAACCATTAGCTTTTAACGAAGAAAACGGATTAAATAATAATTTTATTTATTCCACTATTGCTGACAGTTCAGGTAATATTTGGTATTCAACAAACAAAGGATTTGGATATTATTCATTAGATAATTTTCCTAATTTAATTTTCAGAAATTTTACATTTGAGGATGGAATAATGAATAATGAACATAATATTAATTCTTTTCACTTTTCTAAGACAGGAATAATTTATTTTGGAGGCCCTAATGGTTTTACCTATTATAGGCCTAGTGAAATTAAAGTTTCAAATAAAGGGCCTAAATTGTCTTTGGTAAGAATAACCAGGAACGGACAGGAATTCCTGCAAGACACATCTTATGCCTATTTAAAATCCATTCAACTGGACTGGAAGCAAAATAACTTTACCGCTGAATTTGTGGCTTTGGATTTCAACGACCCGAAAAAGGTCAAATTTTCATATAAGTTGGCAGGATATGACGATGGCTGGAGCCAGCCCCATTTGAACAGATATGTTACTTATACAGAATTGCCGGGGGGCACTTACACGCTCATGGTTAAGGCATGTAACAGCGAAGGTGTTTGGGGCAATGAACCATATGTTTTAGTGGTTAAAGTTTTGCCCCCGTTTTGGAAAACAAAATGGTTCTATGCATTTTTAATATCTCTACTTATCAGCGGTTCTTATGGCTTCGTTACTTTAAGAACCAGAAAGATTCGTCAAGAAAAGAAATTATTGGAAGAAAAAGTGCAGGAAAGAACAAAAGAGCTGGCTCAAAAAAACAGAGATATTACTAGTTCTATTGAATATGCCAGACGCATTCAAACGGCTGTTTTACCTGATGATGAATTTTTGAAAAAAGAATTTGATAATACTTTTATTCTTTACATTCCTAAAGATATTGTCTCGGGAGATTTTTACTGGGCCGGTGTTAAAAATGGCATGAAAATCATTGCAGCAGTAGATTGTACGGGGCATGGAGTCCCCGGAGCTTTTATGTCGCTGATTGGCAATAACTTATTAAACCAAATCGTTTTGGAAAAGGGGATTGTGATGCCTGATGAAATACTTTACCGCCTTAACCTGGAAGTAAAAAATGCACTTAAGCAAACAGATAAGCATTCCGAAACCAACGATGGCATGGATGTATCAATTTTGTGTTGGAACCATAAAAATGAATATTATTGGTCAGGCGCCAACAGGCCATTGGTTTACATACATCAAAACGAATTACAAAAAATATCCGGAAATAAATATCCCATTGGGGGAAGTCATTTTGAAGCAGAAAGGAAATTTTCATTGTACTGTTTTAACCCCTTTTCTGATGATATATTTTATCTTTTTTCCGATGGATATGCGGATCAATTCGGCGGTCCTTCAGGAAAAAAATTTATGCTTTCCGGCTTATTAAATATCCTGAAGGAAATTCATCGGGATCCTCTTAATTCCCAGAAAAATATCTTAATGGAAAGGTTTTATGAATGGAAAGGAAATCAGGAACAAATTGACGACATTTTGTTAATAGGTGTTAAGGTATAATTTTTTTTATTTAAAAAAAACGTATTATATTTGTAAAATGAAAAATATGAAAGCAATTAAAATTTTATTGATTTGTATTTTATTTACCTCATGTAAAAAAGAAAAAAGTGAAATGGAAATTGATAATGAATATCAATCAGCCATTGACAATGCCATTGCGGAACAGGAATTTATGGCAATTGTTCCTACAACAAATAATCATACAATTAAAACCAAAAATGCAAATGGGAGTTTTAAAATCATGACCACTTGCGATACTTTGGTGAAAATTTCAGGAGATTCCAATTGGTTTACCAATCCTGCCAATTCAAGTGGTCCTCCCACATTTACCTTAGATATGAATAAACCTGGTTGTGAGCCAATGCCTGAAGGAAATGGAGGAAGAGTGCGTCAGGGGTACCTTTGGATTAGATTATGGAAAAGGTTGCAAGATCCCTCAACTTCTGGACATAATGCAACCATAAAACTCATAAATTATAAGGCTTCATTTGATCCTAATAAGCCAATAAGTTATATGTGTGACTCCATAACCATTCAAACCATTTCTAACAATTCAAATACCGGCGAACGACTTTTCAGGGTGAGAATTTATAATGGTAAATGCCAAACTCCTACCTGGAATACCGATTTCTATGCTGATAGGTACGTTAAAGTGGAAACATTTGCTGATAACGATCGTTCTAATGATATTATCAGAATCTGGGGTAATTCCGGTGGTAAAAACCGTAATGGAAGAGAATATACTGTAACCATTAGTGAAAACACACCTATAACCAAACATGCTAATTGTCCTTATATTTCATTCGGCATAATCAATTTGACACCCAACGGGCTTAAAACCAGGACGGTAGATTATGCCAATGGAACCAATCAGGATATTTGTGACGACAAAGCCACCATTACCATTAATGGTGTAACCACAACCATCAACCTTAAATAGTTATTTTGGAGGAGATATACGACATATATAGCAGGATGGAAAAAAATAACATTCTGCTTTCTTTTAAAGGAGATATTACTTCCGATTTACTTACTTCCATACTTCAAATCATGGAATCGAAAATGGATTCCATGAATGAAGAACCCAAATTAAAAAAGAAAGTTTACAATGTACTGGTGGAATGCCTGCAAAATTTATACCATCACATGGAAGAATATGATAATGAATTTGATCAAAATAATCGCTCTGCTATCTTTATGATTGGTAAAAAAAAAGAAGAAATTGGATATGAAATATACACAGGAAATTACATTTTAAATGAAAACATTAAAAGTGTGAAAGAACGTTTGGATAAGGTTAATTCCTTATCGAAAGATCAATTAAAAGAATATTACCTTTCAGTTTTAAATAATGGAGAAATTTCTGAAAAAGGCGGTGGGGGGCTTGGCATGATTGAAATTGCCAGAAAATCGGGTGAAAAAATTAACTATAATTTCTTGCAAATCAACAATAAAATTTCTTTCTTTACACTCCAAATAAACGTAACCCTTTCAAAAAAAGTTGTATGAGCAATGTTATTAAAATAGAGGCAACATCTAAAACTCCTATGGTGCATTTTGATCCATCAACCGGCAGTTTGGAAATAAAAGGCAGGTCCATACCTGAAAACTCTGTTGAGTTCTATAAGCCTTTGATGGATGCACTGGATAAGTATGCCCAATCACCTAAAGCCGAAACTATAGTAAAAGTTCAATTGGAATATTTTAATACATCTTCTTCCAAGTGTATCCTTGATTTTTTCAAAAAATTAGAATCTATGAATAACAAAGGTACTAAGGTAACCGTAAACTGGTATTATGAAGAAGATGATGAAGATATGCAGGAGGCAGGGGAGGATTATCAAACCATTATCAATTTACCCTTTCAAATGCATGTAGTAAAAGAATGATATTTATTTGACGTTGTTAAAAAATCCCTCATAACAGAGGGATTTTTTATTTTTGCCCCAAAATAAAGGATATGAAACTTGCACAGGAATTGTTAAAAGATCGTTACGAGTTTTTGTTAAAGCATGAATGTAAAGGAATTCCTAAAAACCTGATTCATATTCCAGGGTCTGATTTTGTGGATAGAATTTTTTTAAATACTAACAGAAATCCTCAGGTACTTAAAAGTTTGCAATGGTTATATAATCATGGAAGGTTGGCAGGAACAGGTTATATGAGCATTCTTCCTGTTGATCAGGGGATTGAACATAGTGCCGGAGCATCTTTTGCACCTAATCCCATATATTTCGATGGGGAAAATATTGTAAAACTGGCTATAGAGGGGGGGTGTAATGCGGTGGCTTCCACTTTCGGTGTTTTGGCTTCGGTCTCAAGGAAATATGCTCACAAAATCCCTTTTATAGTCAAAATAAACCACAATGAGTTCCTTACTTATCCCAATAAATATGATCAGGTAATGTTCGGAACTATCAAGGAAGCATGGAACCTGGGGGCTGTTGCCGTAGGAGCTACGATTTACTTTGGTTCCGCTGAATCCTCCCGTCAAATTGTTGAGGTTTCCAAAGCATTTGAAATGGCCCATGAGATGGGGATGGCTACCATTTTGTGGTGCTACACTCGTAACAGTGCTTTCAAAAAAGACGGTGTGGATTATCATACTGCTGCCGATCTTTCCTCTCAGGCTAATCATTTGGGTGTTACCATTCAGGCAGACATTGTGAAGCAAAAATTGTCGGACAAAAACGGGGGCTACACTGCCTTGAATTTTGGAAAAACCCACCCCAAAGTTTATTCCGAACTTACTACAGATCACCCGATTGACTTGTGCCGCTATCAAGTGGCTAACTGTTACATGGGTAGGATTGGTTTGATAAATAGTGGTGGTGAAAGCAAAGGTGCTTCCGACCTGGCGGAAGCTATTGAAACTGCCATCATAAACAAAAGAGCCGGCGGTCAGGGGTTGATCAGTGGTCGTAAGGCCTTCCAAAAGCCGATGAAAGAGGGAATTCAATTACTGAATGCCATTCAGGATGTTTATCTGGACAAATCCATAACAATTGCATAAATAATGGGGTGGTTTAAGCGAATAAAAGAAGGTATTACCACAAGCACTAAAGAAAAAAAAGAAACTCCCGAGGGATTGTGGTATAAATGTCCTTCTTGTAAAAAAATTATTCCCTCAAACGAACATCAGGAAAATGCTTACGTTTGCCCACATTGTGGTTACCATGAAAAGATAGGTTCGGTGGAATATTTCAATTTGTTGTTTGATGAAGGAAAATTTGTTGAATTATTCAGCAATTTGGTTAGTAAGGATCCTCTGAAATTTGTAGATACCAAGCCCTATACTCAACGTCTTCAGGAAAGCTTTGAAAAATCTGGTCTTAAAGATGCCATGCGTGTAGCAACAGGAAAAATGAACGGAATGTCTTTGGTTATTTGTTGCATGGATTTTCAGTTTATTGGCGGAAGTATGGGAAGCGTAGTTGGGGAAAAAATTTCTTTAGCCATCGACTATTGTATTGAAAATAAATCCCCTTTACTCATTATTTCTAAAAGTGGCGGAGCAAGAATGATGGAAGCAGCTTATTCATTAATGCAGATGGCTAAAACAGCTGCAAAGCTAAGCGTGCTTTCAAATCATAAAATTCCCTATATCAGTTTGCTTACCGACCCCACTACGGGTGGTGTTACGGCAAGCTTTGCCATGCTTGGGGATTTAAATGTTGCTGAACCAGGCAGCCTAATTGGGTTTGCAGGACCTCGCGTCGTAAAAGAAACCATCGGAAAAGACCTTCCTAAAGGATTTCAGACAGCAGAATTTGTTCTGGAACATGGTTTTTTGGATAAAATCATTCCAAGGACTAAACTCAAAACTGAGCTTTTTCATCTGTTTGATTTTCTTTCATAATTTTTATTATATTTGCTGAAAAACTAATATGTTATGAGATATTTTTTCGTTTCTAATTTATTATTTTTTATTTTATTTTCTTTTTCTCAAAATAGTTTTATCAAAAAAAATTTATCGGATTCTTTGGCAGGATTTAATGAATCATTGGTCAGACTAGAAATGCTAAAAAAAGGCGTGGATGTGAAAGATCAAAAAGGATATCTTGAAGTCGCCAAAAAGGAATTTATAATAAGAAAGTATAACATTAAGTTTAAAGAAGAGGAATTCAAACCTTTTAATTTTAAATTGGGTAATCAAAATGTTTATGCACCTCCATGCGTAAATGAAGGATTTGAACTTGGATCTATTGCCGGTTGGACCGCCTCTGTCGGGCAAAATACCAACTCCTGTAATTATCCCAATACTCCAACTTTAACCTCACTGGCTAATCCGCAACATTTAGCAATTTTCACAACTCCATTTACCGATCCCATCGCTGGGAATATTCCCAATTCTCCTTTTCCCGGATCAAGGGTTTTAAGGATAAATGATGGTACTCCAAGTGGCAATGGCGATGTGGTTAAAATCAGGCAAACATTTAATGTTACTAGCAGCAATTTTCTCTACGAATTTGCTTATTTTATGATAGCCGAAAATGCTTCCAACCATAATAATTGTTGTAATGTACCCTTAATGTCGGTTAGGGTTAGGGATTGTCTAGGAAATTTATTGAGTTGTCCAAATTTCAGTATACTTGCACCAACAAGTTCTTCTACTGCTTGCTCCGGAATCGGTCCGGCCAGTTGGACCAATACTCCCGGAAATACACATTACTATAACGTAGGTTGGCAGAAATATTCCATTGACCTAACGCAATATATCGGTAGTTGTGTAACCATTGAAGTAATGGTAGGAGATTGTGCCTGGTGGGGTCATGCCGGTTATGCATATTTTGATTCTAATTGTACAGATTTTGGATTTGTATTAAATGGTTCTTCAATTTTTCCGGCACCTAACTATACGGTAAATATAACGGCTCCTTGTGGAACTACAGCCAATATTGCCGCCCCAGGTGGTTTAAACCCTTATCTATGGAACGGGCCACCGTTAAGTGGAATTAATAATGTTACCACACAAGCAATCAATGCATCCGTACCCGGCATGTACACCATTCAAATGACACCACCGGGCATTTGCAATCCAATCTATAGATATATTAACTTGACTTTTACTCCAAACTTGGTTGTTTCTGCAACTCCGGCAACACTTTGTTCATCCGGGACAAATACAACTTCCACTCTTACAGCCAGTGGGGCATCTTCATATACGTGGAATCCGGGGAATATCATATCACCCAGTATTATTGTCTCTCCTACTGTAACGACTATTTATACCGTTAGTGCCGTTTCCGGTTCATGCAGCGGATCACAGACAATACAGGTTACTG
>JAOAHO010000038.1 GCA_026415195.1 Bacteroidia bacterium
GCGTAAAGGGCCCATTTTCGCCAATTTTGTTTTGGCCGATGAAATCAACCGTGCACCTGCCAAAGTGCAATCGGCCCTGCTGGAAGCCATGCAGGAAAAGCAAGTAACGATAGGGGAAGAAACTTTCAAACTTCCCAATCCCTTTCTGGTTCTGGCCACACAGAACCCGGTCGAACAGGAAGGGACCTATCCTTTGCCTGAAGCCCAACTCGATCGCTTTATGCTGAAAGTGGTAATTTCCTATCCTTCCAAAGATGAAGAGCGCAAAATTATTTCGTCGAACCTTTCGCCTCAGGGTATGCCCGTACCGAATAAAGTGGTGAGCCCCGAAACGATCCTACATGCACGTAATGTAGTTAAGGAAGTGTACATGGATGAAAAAATAGAAAAATACATAGTCGATATTGTTTTTGCTACACGTTACCCCGACCAACATAGATTGTCGAAATTCAAGAACATGATTTCATTCGGTGGTTCGCCGCGTGCATCCATCAACCTTGCTTTGGCTGCAAAAGCCTATGCATTCATTAAGCGCCGCGGCTATGTTATTCCCGAGGATGTGCGTGCCGTATGTCATGATGTATTGCGTCACCGTATCGGGCTCACTTATGAAGCTGAGGCCGAAAACATTACGACCGACCAAATCATTACGGAAATTTTGAACGTGGTGGAAGTTCCGTAAAAAGCGCCGGTTATGGAAGCATCGGAACTTTTAAAAAAAGTCAGAAAGATTGAAATTAAAACCCGTGGCCTGACGCGCCAGATTTTTTCGGGCGAATATCAGTCGGCCTTCAAAGGGCGCGGAATGGCCTTTTCTGAAGTTCGCGAATATATTCCGGGCGACGACATCCGCAGCATCGACTGGAACGTTACCGCTCGCTTCAACAATCCGTTTGTAAAAGTTTTTGAAGAAGAACGCGAACTGACGGTGATGTTGCTGGTGGATGTGAGTGCCAGCACCTTATTCGGAACCAAAGGCCAGTTAAAAAAAGAATGGATATCGGAAATCTGTGCCTTGCTTTCGTTTTCCGCTCTTTCCAATAACGATAAAACCGGAGTGATCTTTTTCTCCGACAAGATTGAAAAGTTCATTCCCCCCAAAAAGGGAAGAAGCCATGTGCTTCGTATTATCAGGGAAATCCTGACCACCGAACGGAGTTCATCGGGAACCGATTTGAATGTGGCCCTCACTTTTTTAAGCCGCGCCATCAAAAAACGGTGTACGGCTTTTGTTTTGTCGGATTTTATCAGCCCGCTAAATTTTCACGACAGTCTGAAAATTGCCCGCGGCAAGCATGATGTGGTTTGCCTGAGGGTGGTGGACCCGGCGGAAGAAAATTTTCCCGACGTAGGAATGGTGCCCCTGATGGATGCCGAAAGCGGAAAAATTATTTGGGCCGACACCCATGCTTCTGAATTCAGGAAAAAGTTCCATGCCAAATCGATAGAACAAGAAAAAAAACTTTCCGAATTATGCAGTAAATGCGGGGTGGATCTGGTGCACATCAGGACTCACGAAGGATATGTAAAACCCTTGATACGATTGTTTGAAAGCCGATGAACCGGATCAGGCAAATAATTATTTTGACCGGATGGATTTTGCCAATACTCGGATTTCCACAGGAAGAGGTATTTTTTAACTGGAAAGCCGACACAACGAAAATCCGCATAGGCGAATGGGTTAAACTGACACTGACATTAAAATGTCCAAAAAATGCAATACAGCAATATGAATGGCCGGTGATTAACGATACATTGACTTCAAAAGTAGAGGTGGTATCCAAATCCAATATTGAAAAAAAAGAAGAAAACGATTTGGTTACCGCCATTCAGACACTCACCGTCAGCGCTTATGACAGCGGATACTTTGCCATTCCGCCCCTGACGTTGAAGAACATTTCCGATTCGACAAAAAACAAACTTACGGATGCTCTCCTTTTAGAAGTGCATACCGTTCCTACAGATACTTTGCTTTCCAAAACCAAAGACATCAAACCCGAGTTCGATTATCCTTTTAAATGGTCGTGGTATAAGGAATATTTTTATTGGGGGCTGGGATTGCTTGCATTGATAGCCGGGATAATATTGTTTTGGTATTATCGGATAAAGAAGAAAAAGAAAACAACAACCCAACCGGTTTCATTGGAACCTCCGCATGTTATTGCTTTACGCGAGTTGGAAAAAGTAAAAAAAGAAGCCGTCTGGAAGGAAAACCGAACCAAAGAATACCATTCGCTGATATCCGATATTTTGCGTGCGTATTTGGAAAGGCGTTTTAAATTCAATGCCCTGGAAAGCACTACCGATGAAATTATGCACGTAATGAAGTCGAAAGTAGTGACGGCGGAGCAAAAAGAAAATCTGGAAAACATCCTGAAGTTGTCCGACCTGGTGAAATTTGCAAAATGGACGCCCTTGCCGGAGGAAAACGAACGCTCGGTTGAATTGGCCATTGAGTTTGTCAGGCAGACCTTGCAGCCCGAACCTGTTCAAAACCATGCCGCCACAACATGAATTCAGCGTATTCCAACATAGAATTTTTGAATAAGGAATTTTTATGGCTATTGGCGGTAATTCCTTTGTGGTGGGTTTATTTGTATTATCGTAATAAAAGAAAATGGCACAACTTCATATACTACTCCGATGNAGAAAAACTGAAAAATATTCCCAAATCATTCAGGGTACAAACCCGATTTTTTCCGCATTTATTAAGGAGTTTAAGTGTGGCTTTGATCATTGTGGGGCTGGCGGGCCCGCAGTCCAGAAATTCCTGGAAAAACGTCAGGGCCGAGGGGATTGATATTGTTTTAAGCCTTGACCTTTCGCTTTCCATGTTAGCCAAGGATTTCAAGCCCAATCGTCTGGAAGTGGCCAAAGAAGTGATTGCGGAATTTATCCAATCGAGGCCCGGCGACAGGATAGGGCTTGTCACGTTCGGGGGTGTGGCATTTACGCAATGCCCGCTCACCACCGACCATAACGTATTGTTGAATATGCTGCGTGAACTCAAAGCGGGAAGCTTGGACCAAGGTACGGCCATTGGCCTGGGACTGGCTAATGCTGTGGCACGCATTAAAGATTCAGAAGCCAAAAGCAAAGTGATTATATTGGTTTCGGACGGAGTGAATAATGTTGGGGAAATAGCGCCCATCACGGCAGGACAGCTTGCCAAAACCCATAATATACGAGTTTATTGTATCGGAGTGGGTTCAATGGGAAAGGCACTTCAGCCGGTGGGCATGTATCCGAACGGGGAGTTGGAATACGATTATGTGGACGTGGAAATTGATGAGAAAGTCATGACGGAAATTTCCAACCTTACCGGAGGAAAATATTTTAGGGCCACGGATAAAAATTCTTTGAAGAAAATTTATTCCGAAATTGATAAAATGGAAAAAACCATTTTTAATGAACAAAGTTTTTCCAGGAAAGAAGAAAAATTTTTTCCATTTGTTTTGACTGCATTGGTAATTTACTTTTTTGAATTGATATTAAGATATACGATATACAGAAGTCCGGCGGATGTATAGATTTGAACATAAGGAGTATTTGATTTTATTGGTTGTAACGGTTATTCCGCTGCTTTTGGGCTTGCTTTATTTTTTTAAAATTCGCAAATGGAAAAAAGCGCTTGCCGACGCTCATTTAGTCCCGGAGATCATGCCTTATTTTTCAGTGGTAAAGTTGACCGTCAAATGGTTGTTTAGATTGGGAGCATTTGTATTATTGGTATTGGCGTTGGCCAATCTGCAAACCGGGTCGAGATTAAAAGAAGAAAAGCGTTCGGGAGCTGATTTAATGTTATGCCTGGATGTCAGCAACAGCATGCTGGCTCAGGATTTGTTGCCTAACCGGCTGACTTTTGCCAAATACTCGATTGAACGATTGTTGCAACAACTTAAGGGAGACCGTGTGGGACTTGTGATTTTTGCCGGCGATGCCTACCTGCAACTTCCCATTACTAATGATTACGGAGCATCTCGTATGTTCCTTCGTTCCGTAGAGACCGGAATTGTTCCGGTGCAGGGAACCAACCTTTCAGCCGCTTTACAGAAGGCATATGAATCTTTCGGCCAAGATATTGGTAAAAATAAAGCCATCATTCTTATTTCCGATGGAGAGGATCATGAACAAGGAGCCATTGAGAAAGCGAAAGAAATCGCTGAAAAAGGAATCATGATCAATACTATCGGTATTGGATCGGAACAAGGAGTACCCATACCGGTGTTTGAAAACGGTAAGGCGGTGGGATACAAGAAAGATGCTTACGGCCAAACGGTGGTAACAAAATTGAATCCCAGAATCCTCAAAGAAATTGCGGCAGCAGGTAATGGCGTATATGTTCAGGCAACCCAGCAAAGCATGGGATTGGAACTGGTACTCAGAAAAATCGACGAATTAGAAAAAAAGAATCTGGGAACGCAGGCTTATTATGATTTTGAAAGCCAGTATCACTGGTTTTTGGGCGGGGCATTGGCTTTAATGCTTCTTGATATGTTCCTGACCGACCGGAAATTCATGTGGCTGAAAAAATGGTATGAAAAAACACTTTTTTAAAATATTTTTATTTTTAATTTTTATTCTGGCGTTCACTCAGAATGATGAGAAGTATGTCTATTACGGTAATAAGCTGATGCGCCTGAAGCAATATCCGCAGGCAGCCTTGCTTTTTCAAAAAGCCCTGAAAGAAAACCCCAACAATACTGCAGCACGTTACAATCTGGGTAATGCTCTTTTCCGGCAGGCACGTGACCTCAAGCTCGACAGTACCAAAAACCTTCCTATTCCCGCCCAAATTCCCAAGGATTCCTTGGTAAGAATGCTGCTTCAGGAAGCGGTAAGTTATTATGAGCCCATCACTCAACGGATCTCGAACAAAGATACTTTGCAAAAAACCTGGCATAATATCGGAAATGCCCATTTGTGGAAAGAAGATTATAATGCAGCTATCGAGGCCTATAAAAAAGCATTGAAAATAAATCCCAAGGATGAATATACACGATACAACCTGGCTTATGCTTTGAAAAAACGAAAAGATCAAAGCGGTGGGGGAGGAGGAAAATCAAATCAACAACAAAACCAAAAACAACAACAACAAAACCAACAACAGGAGATGGACAAACAGGAAGCTGACCGGATTCTGAGAGCTATCATGCAAGCCGAACAAAAACTGCACGATAAAAACAAACATCAGAAAGATCCCAAATCAGCAAATCCTGAAAAGGATTGGTAATTACCCGTTAAATTTTTTTAAAACAAAAACATCGCAGCGCCTTTAATTTTAATTTTATGTGTTTTTCCTTAGTTTGGAGGAATACTTATATGCGTGGTGCTTTTTGTAAGATATTATTCTTATTGTCCTATACAGCATGCTTGGCGCAAAAGTTTGAGGCCGTGGTGAGTTCAAGGCAGGTGCAGGCAGGTCAGATGTTTGAAGTCCGCTTTACATCTACCGGCATGATGACAAGTTTTTCACCTCCTTCTTTTAAAGATTTTGAAGTGGTGGGAGGCCCTAACCAAAGCAGCAGCATACAAATCATTAACGGTATCATCAACCAGTCGCAAAGCATATCATATTATCTGGTAGCGCGAAAGGAAGGAAAATATACCATTGGATCGGCATCTGCGAATGTGGACGGGCAGAGGATGTCCACCAACCCGATTACCATAGAGGTATTACCCGGGGGTTCCCCCTCCAATTCGGGGAATTTATCACAAAACCAACAACCGCAGGACTTTTCAGACCAGAAATTTGAAGCCGACGGAAGAGATTATTTCATAAGGACCATCCTTTCAAAAAATAAGTGCATGAAAGGGGAGTTTGTAATTGTCAGCCAAAGGATTTATTCAAAACACCCGATTGTTTCAATAGAAAAATTTGATCCTCCATCGTATGAAGGTGTCTGGAGCCAGACATTGCAAACCACATCGGGCAATCAGTTGCAAACGGAAGTACTGAACGGCGAACAGTATTATTCATTTGAAATTTTCAGGCATCAGGTATCGCCCACGCAGGCGGGAAAAATTGTCTTCAAACCGATAGAAGGAACCATTGTCATCCGTAAGGCCTATCAGGGTAAACCGCGCAATATTTGGGAGCAGTTTTTCGGAACGCAAAGTTATCAGGATTTCAGGGTTCAGGTAAAAAGCAATGCAGTTGAACTAAATGTTATGGAATTGCCGGTAACGGGAAGGCCCGACAATTTTAACGGTGCCATAGGCGAATTTCAAATACGATCGGATATCAGCAGAAAAGAATTGAAGCAAAATGAAGCTTTAAATCTGAAAATCATCATCAGCGGGAAAGGTAACCTTCAAACCGTTGAGCCATCCAAGCCTGAATTGCCCGAAGGGTTTGAATTATATGATCCTAAAGTAACAGAATATGCATCATCCAAGGTGTTTGACTATTTGATTATTCCGCGTGCTGAGGGGGAATATACCATTGTGGTCCCTCCTTTTTCCTATTTCAGTTTGGAAAAAAAGCAGTATGTCACCATTCCCGCATTGGAATATCCCATCAAGGTTCTACCCGGAACAGGTGGAACAACCCCTCAGGTTTTCCAATCACAGCAATTACAACAAGAAATCCCGGCGTCGGATGAGGATATCCGGTATATTAAAAAATTTCCTTTTGAAGTCCAAAAACAGTCGGAACGTTTCACGGGAAGCGGATGGTTTTGGATGATGTATGGTTTACCCTGGCTGGGGTTTGCTGTGTTGCTGTTTGTTATGAACAGAAGAAAACAAAGCATGTTGAATCCGGAAGAATTTATGTTCAGGCGTGCGTCCAGAAGTGCTTACAGGATGTTGGAGCTTGCAAACAAAGAAAAATCGGCCAGTGAACATGAAAAGTTTTACTTATATGTGATGCAAGGCATGCAACATTATTTGTGTGCTAAACTCAAAATCGGTCTTTCAGAATTCAGTTCATCTCATGTTTTCGAAAAACTTACTCAGAACGGTGTTACAAAGGAGACGGCTCAAAAGTGGATTGATTTGTATTCTCTTGCGGAACAAGCACGTTATGCACCCG
Source organism: Bacteroidia bacterium (assembly GCA_026415195.1). Classification (GTDB taxonomy): domain Bacteria; phylum Bacteroidota; class Bacteroidia; order B-17B0; family Aurantibacillaceae; genus JAOAHO01. The sequence goes on from JAOAHO010000038.1 coordinate 7,037, forward strand.
GAATCAATATTTCGGGTAAAGATGAATTTTTGAATGAAGTAAAAACCATATTGAACAAAACCGAAAAAGAATTTAAGGCATGAGGATACTAATTTTTTGTTTGGTTATTTTATTTCCAGTTTCTCTTTTGCCTATTGAAGATTTAAAAAAGGCGGAAAAACTATATAATGAAAAAAAATTTTCCGATGCTTTAAAGATTTACGAAGACCTGGAAAAAGAGGGATATCGGTCGGGACCGTTTTATTACAATTTAGGTAACATTCATTATCGTTTGGGGCACATAGGAAAGGCCATACTATATTATGAAAAAGCGAAGAAAATGATGCCGAATGATGAGAATATACAGCATAACCTTTCCGTTTGTTATACCAAGACCATCGACAAAGTGGAGGTGAATGAAAATTTTTTTATTCAATCCTTTAAGCAAGGAATGATATATCGGTTCTCGGAAAAAAACTGGGGTATATTGTCCGTACTGATGTCTTTTATTTCTGCGGTGTTATTAGCGATATCCCTACATCTTTCCGTGAGGTGGAGGAGCATACTTATGCCGGCAGGTTTGTTAATATTAATTGTGTCATTTTTATTTTTCGTATTCGGAAAAATATTGGTGAATGAATCCAATAAAAAATCATTTGCCATTGTATTGGCAAAAGAGATAAAAGTAAAATCAGAACCTTTGGAGCACTCGTTTGTTAAATTCAAGTTGCATGAAGGTTCAAAAGTCAGGATACAGGAAATGGATTCAGAATACAGTTTAATAAGGCTTCCAAACGGAAGTGAGGGATGGGTAAGAAACAGCGAATTAGGATTTATTTGACAAAAAAATCATTTGCATTTTATTTAAAATACCTAAATTTCGCAAAAAAAAGAAGTATATGGAAGTATATATTGTTAGCGCATTACGAACTCCGATGGGGTCGTTTGGCGGCAGTTTGGCTTCTGTTGGTGCAACTAAACTTGGAGCTTCAGCCATAAAAGCTAACTTGGATTATTTGGGTATTCCTCCTGCTGAAATCGATGAAGTGTTGATGGGAAATGTTTTGCAGGCGAATGTCGGACAGGCACCGGCCCGACAAGCTGCAAGATTTGCCGGAATCCCGGATCATGTACCTTGCACCACCATCAACAAAGTATGTGCTTCGGGTATGAAAAGCATAACATTGGGAGTTCAAAGTATTTTAACCGGAGATAATGAAACGGTGGTGGCCGGTGGCATGGAAAACATGAGCCAAACACCTTTTTACAGCGAACATGTTCGATGGGGAAATAAATTTGGTCATGTTCAACTGATTGACGGGATAACTAAGGATGGGCTTTTGGATGTTTACAGCGGCAACATTATGGGAAGTTGTGCAGAGGTATGTGCCAGGGAATATAAAATTTCCCGTCAGGAACAGGACGAATATGCCATACAATCGTATACCCGTTCGGCAGAAGCCTGGAAAAACGGATATTTCAAAAATGAAGTTGTGCCTGTTCAGATTAATGGGAAAAAGGGAGTGGTGACGGTGGAGGAGGATGAAGAGTATAAGAACGTCAGTTTTGAAAAAATTCCGCAGTTGAAGCCGGTATTCGACAAAGAAGGGACCATTACGGCAGCCAATGCATCTACGATAAATGATGGTGCTTCGGCCGTAATTTTGATGAGCGGAGATGAAGTAAAAAAAAGAGGCATTAAGCCTCTTGCAAGAATAGTATCTTATGCCGATGCTGAGCAAGAACCCATTTGGTTTACCACAACTCCTAAAGCTGCCATGGAAAAAGCATTGAAAAAAGCAAATTTGGGGATTGATAAGATTGATTATGTAGAAATAAACGAGGCTTTTTCCGTAGTGGCATTGGCAAATGCAAAGTTGATGAATATTCCAAATAATAAATTGAATGTTTTTGGAGGTGCTGTTTCATTAGGGCATCCACTTGGTTCATCAGGATGCAGAATAGTGGTTACGTTATTGAATGTATTAAGGACTAAAGGTGGTAAATTTGGATTAGCAGGTATATGTAACGGAGGAGGTGGTGCTACCGCTTTGGTGGTGGAGAATTTGATGTAAGGAGTGATTTTAATTGAAATTTAAACTTTTTGATTTTGGATAAATTCTTTGAATTTTATTTTATTGTAAATGTAAAGTAGAAAATAAAACGGAAATCCGTTAAAAAAGTAATGACCTTGTCGGAACAGGTTAAGTAGAATTATTATTAAACAACCGGAAGAAATAACCCAAAAATGATCGGGAATATCGGGCTGACGCCTTACGAAGCCTTTGAAAGTTAAAACCAAAAACAAAGTAGTGCCGAATAAACCTGTTTCGGAAACCAGCCGAAGGAACATGGAATTTGCATCACGTGAATTATTATTAAATCCTTCCACTTTAAAATTTTTAGCCAAGGAGTATTTTTCAAATGCAACGGGATGTGATCCTATTCCCGTACCGAAAACGGGATTGCTCCAAAAGTTTTTAAATGCAACAACATAGTTGTTATATAAGATAAAAGAAGACCCATGTGTTTTACCGAGCGTGAATTTGTTATGTATGAATAAATCTACTAATCCGTCCATTCTTTGTTTGAACTCATCAACATTGTTATATATGATATTAAATCCTAAAATAATAATAGGTATAAAAACCACGAAATAACGAATAACACCAAAATGCAAGAAAAGCAACAAACCTGTCAACAGGATACCGTATTGAGCAAGACCTGAAGATGTTAAGAAGTATATTACAATGACAATTACGGCTTCATGAATGTTATAATAATTCTGCATATTTTTTTTAATAGGTAAAATGGAATATACGGCAGCAAAAAAAGCGGCAGCCATAAAAGCACCGTAGTGGGTGGGTTCACAGTAAATCGAATTGATTCGAATACCGAATATTCCCCCCGGACTTATTCCCCATTTATTCAGCAACCCAAATAGTTCGTAACCTTTTTTAAAGTGTAATAACCAGGATATTAATTGAAACAATCCGATATAAGATACCCAAAGCGCACCTTTAAGATACCACTTAAACAAAGTATTTAGATCGAAATTGAACAATTTAATTACATTATCATAAAATATGTAGGAAAGAAAAAGACCTATGAAAACTTTAAAAAAAAAGCCGGATGTGTTATATCCTAATAGGATCATGAAGATTCCATTTACGAATAAAATAAAAAAAATAAAAACCAAATTTTTATTTATTCCGAATTTTTTAATAAGATACGGGAACAGGATAATGTATATTAAATACCCAAGGTAAAATTCAAAGGGTGTAATAAAAAAAACGTACGAATAAATAAAAATGCTTAAAAAAATTCCGATAATAATGAATAGATCTGTTTTGTTATTAATCCAGATCTTTTTTTCTGATAAATAGGGTATGGAATTATTTTTTATAATATTTTCCATATTGATACCCATAACCGTAAGCATATCCGTAACCGGAATAATAGTATTTTTTTAAGTTTTGCTTTACTGAATTGAGTATGATGTAAATATTATTGAATGAATTAGTTTTAACTAAATTATTAATGAATTGGATTTCTCTGTGGTTGGCTTTTTCGGAGTTTACAACAAAAATTCCAACATCCGCAAACTGCATTAAATATATACTATCGGTTAGCAAACCTGCCGGCGGTGAATCAATTATGATATAATCATAGTTTTTTTTTAAGTTAAGAATTAAGTTATTTAGTTTTTCGGATATAATATAATCGGATGGATTAGGAGGTATGATACCGGTAAATAGGATATGTAAATTTTCATTATTGGGATGTATATAGGTAATTTCATCAAGAGTATGAATATTATTTAAATATGTTGTTATCCCTTTTTCAGGATTGGTTATCCCAAGTGCACTGAAAATTCTGGGTTTATGTAAGTCCAATTCTAAAAGCACTACCTTTTTACCTGTTTTTGCAAATAAGCCTGCAATATTTAAGGAAACAAAGGTTTTTCCCTCTGCAGGGTAATAAGAAGTAAATAGAATGGTTTTTAAATCAGATCCAACATTAATGTATTGTAGGTTAGTTTTAATTGCCCGAAGAGATTCTGTTATATTTGAATTTGGAGAATGAAAAACGAAAAGCTCATTGACGTTTTCTTTTCTTTTTACTTTGGGTAAAATACCAAGGGCTGGTATATCTGTTAATTCTTTTAAATGATCCAAAGATGAGATTTTGGTAAACCATATGCTTCGTATTATGGTAATAATAATAGAAATGATAAGACCGGCTATAATAAATTTTTTATTTATTTCATTTTTATCGGGCCAAATAACTCCGAAATTTCTGGGTCTTTCAACAACTTTCACGTCGGGAACAATGCTGGCCCTCGCGATTAAAGTATTGGCTCTTTTTTCAAGTAAGAAATTATAAATGTTTTCGTTTATTTTTAAAAGCCTTGTGATGTTATTAAGTTCTTGCTGCTTCGGATCGATATTTTTAGCATCTTGCAAATATTTTGAAAATTCTTTGTAAATATTTTCTTTTTTGGCTTTTAGTGCATTTCTGGTATTGTTAATGTATATAAGCAATTCAGTTTTTATCCTGTTAATATATTCTTTTACTTCTAATACGGTAATGTTATTGGGCTTTGCTACTTGTAAAATTTTATTAAGTTCTAATTGCTTATTGTAAAGTTCAAGTGATGCTTTGTTAAGATATCCTTCATTTTCAAACATATAGGAGTTGGGGGGGAGGAATTGAGGGTCTTTATTTTCCAAAATATATTTTTCTAAATCATCTAAAGCACGAAATTGAATATTGATAGAAGAAATTTCTTGTTCCAAAGCGCTGATTCTTGATAACATGGAGCTTTCCTCCCATCCTAAGTTAATGATTGATTTATTTTTTTTGAATTCCAATAATGTGTCCAAACTTTCGCTTAAGCGGATACTAATTTCATCGAGTTGTTTGTCGATATAATTGATCGTATTTTGGTTTAAGTCAAATTTTAATTTAATACGATTTTTTAAATAGGCATTGATTAAGCTGTCAAGAATTAATTGACTTCGTTCAGGAATAATGTCTTCCAAACTGATAATTAAAAAATTTGTATATTCGGGATTTTCTACTTTTAGGGAACTTCGAATATTGTTGATCACATATTCAATCGTATGTACCCGAAATTGGTAAAAAATATTGGAAAATCCTGAATTAAGGATATTATGGTCAATTGATTTGCTGAATTCGGAATGGATTATAAACAAAAAAAAATCAGTGAAAATGGGCTTGCCGAAATAACCCTTAAGGGTTATTTTTTTATTATTTAACTCATACTTAATTTCATAAGTTAACTGATTAAGAATTCTTAGGTCAAAAGTTTTTTCATAAAATGAGGGATCTATCGATTTAACTTCAACACTAAAAGGCATACCCGAAAATTGTTCGGTTGTCCTTACTTTTCCGACAATATAATAGCTCACTTCCAACTTATCTTTTAATTTTTCCACAACACTTTTAATCAGGTCGTAAGATTTAATTACCCGTTGTTCGTTGGAATTATCCATATAAGCTGCCGCCAGAAAATTCTCTTCCGAAATCAAGCTTGATTTATAGTATGAATCATTATTCTGTAATAAAATCTCGCCTTTAACCTGATAAATAGGTGTAAGCCGGTAAGAATAAAAATATGAAATCAACCAAAAAACAGGAACAATTGCCAGTGGAATCCACCAATTATTTTGAATTATTCTTAATAAAAATTTAAAATCATCAAGCGAAAATATACTTTGATTATCTCTCGAAGATGCCATTATATTACCAAAGGTAACCCATTATTTTCTTCTATTTTTGGGTTCATATCATAAATTTTTTTAAATTTGCATGTTTAATACATGATCAGATATATTCTTTTTATTGCCTTATTCTTTGTGTTTGGTATATCCTTTTTAAATGCTGCCGGACCACCACCTCCACCCCCCTCCGGCGGCCCTCCATGTTGGCCTCCTCCCTGTACCATTCCCATTGACGGAGGCATTGGCTTCTTAATGGCAGCGGGCCTGGGCTATGGAATAAAAAAAATACACGAGAAAATGAAAAAAGCGGAATGATATTTTCCGCCTTTAACATTAAAAATCCGCTCTTAAAATTTATTTTGTTTTTTATTTTTATATACTCTTTTTTTTACTTTATCCATGAAAATATCATCAAGGAATTCACATATTGGGATAACCAATTTATTGCCCACATTATCATAGTATCTGAAAAATTTTTAAATTTTATTGGATACAAAACTTTTAAAGCCCTGTACGATACGGGCATGCAGGCCCTTGGAATTCATGGTTCCAATGGGGTTTGGGTGGGCTCGCCATGCAATGCAATTTCTTTATTTATCTTATTTATGGCTTTTATTATTCCTTTCCCCGGAAATCATAAGCACAAATGGTGGTATATTCTATTGGGAATTTTCATCATTCACCTGGTGAATATTATACGCGTAATACTTCTATGTCTGTTGGCCTATTATTCACCGTTTCAAGTGGATTTTAACCACACGTATACATTTACTTTCATTGTTTATTTATTGATTTTTCTGCTCTGGGTTATTTGGGTTAAGCGATTTTCCGGTATTGAATCCTCTGAAAATATTAAATGAAAAAAACATTTTTAATTTTATTTTTGTATGTGATTTTAACGTCGGTTTTAGGTTATGTCAGGGAAAAATTTTTTTTGGATATTAATTATTTGATGTATTATAAATATTACGGTGCTGCCAAGGCATGGTTGCCACTGCCGGCTGAATGGGCAAAAACGACTTTCGGAAATTTTTCCTATGAAGCATTGTATTTTATGAAGTTCCCGTTTACTGTTTTTTTTTCATTATTGTTTTATGTGTTGGGGATTTTTTTCTTTATAATGACGGGTAAAAAAAAACTAATCCGATATTATAATTTTTTTTATTTGCTGTTGTTTTTGTTTGCAGGCATCATGGTGGTGGCAGGGGTTATATATTGGTCTAAATGGGACAGCCCGTTGTATTATTTGAGCAGAAAGTTTGTGGGTTTGGAGCAATCACCGGTACCGGCCCTGATAATTTATATTGCAGGAATTTTGTCTGAAAAATTCCATTGGAGTTCCGATAAATTGGAAGGTAATTCTTAAATTTAAGCATGATATGAAAAAAGATACACTGGTATTTAAGTATATTAAAGAAGAAGAACATCGTCAGCGTAAAGGCATCGAACTCATTGCCAGCGAAAACTACGTTAGCCCACAGGTTTTGAAAGCCATGGGGAGCGTTTTAACCAATAAATATGCCGAAGGATACCCCGGAAGACGGTATTACGGGGGATGTGAGGTGGTAGATAAAACAGAACAATTGGCTATTGACAGGGCAAAGGAACTGTTCGGGGCGGAATATGTCAATGTTCAGCCGCATTCGGGTGCCCAGGCTAATGCAGCTGTTATGCTGGCATGCCTGAAGCCCGGAGATGCCCTGTTGGGTTTTAATCTGAGTCACGGAGGGCACCTCACGCATGGATCGCCCGTAAACTATTCAGGAAAATTATACAGGGCTACATTTTATGGGGTGGAGAAAGAAAGCGGATTGATTAACTATGATAACATCGAAAATATTGCGCATGCAGAAAAGCCCAAAATGATTATCTGCGGAGCCAGTGCTTACTCGCGCGATTGGGATTATGTCCGCCTTCGGAAAATTGCTGATGATGTCGGGGCTATCTTATTAGCCGACATTTCCCATCCTTCGGGTTTAATAGCAAAAGGAATACTGAATGATCCCATCCCACATTGTCATATTGTTACAACTACTACTCATAAAACACTTCGTGGGCCAAGGGGAGGCATGATCCTTATGGGTAAAGATTTTCCCAATCCATGGGGCGAAACTACCCCTAAGGGAGAAATTAAAATGATGAGTGCCGTATTGGATGCAGCCGTATTTCCAGGTATTCAGGGCGGGCCTCTGGAACATGTGATTGCGGCAAAAGCCGTAGCTTATGGTGAAGCCCTTACCGATGAATATATGCTATATGTCGCACAAGTGGTGAAGAATGCCAGGACCATGGCCAAAGCCATGATGGATTTAGGCTACCACGTCATTAGTGGCGGTACTGATAACCACCTCATGCTGATAGATCTTAGAAATAAAAACATTACCGGAAAAGAAGCAGAGAAAGCCCTGGGTCTTGCCGATATAACAATAAATAAAAATATGGTTCCTTATGACGATAAATCGCCCTTCATTACAAGCGGAATTCGTTTGGGAACAGCTGCCATTACCACCAGGGGACTTAAAGAAAAAGATATACTTAAAATTGTAGAATGGATAGATTCTGCATTAGTGAAAAGAAACAATGAAACTGAATTGCAAAAAATAAGAAAAAAAGTGAATAGTTTTATGGATAAATTTCCACTTTTTGCAAATTGAATAAAAAATTCTTATTAAATTTGAGTAGTTTTTTTACTCAAAAATGATTGAATCTTTAATTACGTCAAAAACCAGAATAAAACTGTTACTAAAATTTTTTCTTAATAGTCAAAACATTTCATATTTACGAAATCTCGAAAATGAGTTGGGCGAATCTACCAATGGCTTAAGGGTTGAATTGAATCGCCTGGAAAAAGCGGGTCTTTTAAAGTCTTTTACAGAGGGTAATCGTAAGTTTTTTCAGGTAAATACGTCACATCCGTTGTTTAAGGATCTTAATAAAATATTATTGAAAGTTACCGGGCTTGAATATATTGTGGATTATATTTTAGAACGATTGGGCGACCTTGAAGAAGTTTATCTGGTGGGCAAACTTGCTCAGGGTATCGACTCGGGCATAATCGATTTGGTTTTGGTAGGGAAAAATATCAACAAGCCGTTTTTGATGGAACAGATTGATAAGGCAGAAAAACGGATTGATAGAAAAATAAGATTTGTGCTCTTCGAGCCCGAGGAATTCTCCTTGGATAAAATCAAGGAGGCTGATATGCATCCCTTGTTACTCTGGAAAAAATAAATTTCCAGAGTATGAAAATAAGTTTTTTTTCCTTCTTGCTCCATAATGGGAGTGAGGAGGCGGAGCATTACATAAAATGAATATTGAACAAGAAATTGTTACTCAACATACCCTTACCCGAGGCACAAACCGGGATAGGGAATGGAAGGCTCTTTATGTAGCTTCCAGACATGAAAAAAAAGTTCACGCGGGCATTTTAAAAAAAGGGTTAGAGTCATATATCCCTCTGAAAAAAACACTCAAGCAATGGTCCGACAGGAAAAAGTGGGTGGAGGAACCTTTGATAAAAGGATATGTTTTTGTTCATGTAAATAGTAAGGAACGCGATATGGTATTTGGCGTTCAGGGAATTGTGAATTATCTGAGATATCAGGGTAAAGATGCCATAGTGAGGGATGAGGAAATCGAAGCATTAAAGCGTTTGGTTGCTTTAGGTTATACCATCGAAGCCGAACCTTTAAATGAAGTTAGGAAAGGCATGACGGTTAAAATAATGGACGGTCCGTTGAAGGGAGTCACCGCAACTGTTACAAAAGAATCCAGGAATGCAAAAGTGGAGGTGGAACTAACTTCATTGAAAAAACTTATACGTGTTATTGTCCCTTTGGAGATATTAAAACTTGCTGAAGATAATAATTAGAAAACTAACTGGTTCCGTTTGAGAAAAAACAAAAAAAGAGTGATTAGATTGATGAGTAATCTTCCAACATATTTTTGGATGTGGTTTTAAAAATCAAATGATTAAAAATTTAGAAATTACCTTTTGGTTTAAAATAACATGTATGATAAAATAAATAAAAAATCATCTTGATTAGCTTTGTTATTCATTGGACCTGACGGAACTCCATAAAGCAAAATTAAATTTTACCCGGCACCCTTGGGAATTGGCCCGTGCAAAAGTGGTAATGCATATTTTAAAAAATGTCTCCATTGAAAAAGACACCTGGATAATTGATGTGGGTTGTGGAGATGCTTTTTTTCTTAGACAATTGTGTAGGAAATATCCCGAAAATTATTTTCTGGGAGTGGATGTGGAATTTACGGATGAAGTCTTGAAAAAGCTATCCTCCGACTTGCCCTCTAATGTGGTGCTCACCGATTCTCTTCAGAATATTAACCTGAATGGTAAAAAAGTTTCGGTGGTATTGTTAATGGATGTGATTGAACATGTTCCCGACGACTTCAAGCTCATTAAGGATATTCAATCCGCAATTGAAAAGTCACAACATGATTCTTATCATTTACTTATCACCGTTCCGGCTTTTCAATACCTTTTCAGCCATCATGATGTTTTTCTAAAACACTTCAGAAGATATAATTTGTCCATGCTTAAAAATCTTTGTATAAGGTTGAACTATCAATTAATACAAAAAGGATATTTCTTTTTTTGTTTGTTTGTAGCACGCAACATTATCAAATTTCTAGAGAACGCCCGCCTAGTTGCACCACAAACGGAAGGGGTTTCAGCATTTAAGGGTGGTAGATGGATATCCGGTTTATATCAAAGTGTGTTGTGGTGGGATTATATTTTTTTCAGTATGCTTTCGAAGTTCGGAATGGATTTTCCGGGATTGTCGGCCTATATTTTATGCAGAAAACCATCATCGTAGTTCCTTGCTTTAATGAAGCATCAAGAATTGATCTGGATGCGTTTGTAAAATTTTTAAACCATCAACCCGATGTGTTTTTTTTCTTTATCAATGACGGAAGTACCGATAATACCTCCGATTTAATCAAAAATTATTTTCAAAATCATCAGACTGTAAAAGTTTTTGATTTGGATAAAAACTACGGAAAAGCTGAGGCAGTCAGGCACGGAATGCTGAAAGCGCTGAATGAAGAAACTGCTTATGTCGGTTTTTGGGATGCCGATTTGTCAACCCCCTTATGCGAAATCAAAAAATTTTTAAATGTTTTTACTTTGAATCCATCGTTGAATCTTGTTATCGGCTCAAGGGTAAAGCGACTGGGCAGCGACATAAAAAGAAAAGTTTTAAGGCACTATTTGGGAAGAATCTTCTCCACTTTTGCATCATGGCTAACCGGGATTGAAGTGTATGACTCGCAGTGCGGGGCAAAAATTTTCCGAAAGGATATTGTAGAGGTTTTGTTTTCCACACCCTTTGTAACACGTTGGATTTTTGATTTGGAAATTCTTGTAAGATACTACCAATTCAACGGAGGAAAGAACTTTTACCTCACATCTTTTGAATATCCTCTGAATGTTTGGCACGAGAAAGCAGGTTCAAAATTGAAATTGAAACATATGCTTTTGGCGCCTTTCGATTTGATTAAAATTTGGTTTCATTATTATAAATGAAAAATGCATCATTGAAAAATAATATAATTTGTCTTTTATTGTTTTTTATCTTAACGTATCCGTTATTTTATTATGCCTATAAGTTTGGCTCGCCGGATTTCGGAAACATTGATTTTTATCACTATTATCACTTATATAAAGATTTTGATATTGAAAAAGTCCAATCTCCTTTCAACATCAGACTAGTAAGCCCATTTTTGGTTTATCTGTTTTATAAATCTGGGATCTATTACAATGCTGAAATATCCTATCATAATCCCATGATCGACCAACAGGTATTTTTCTCGTCAATAGCCGTAAATTATTTGTTTTTTGTGGGCACTTTGGTTGTGGTCATGAAATTGATTGAACCAATAATCACAAACACGTTCACAGCTTTTCTCACTACGCTAATATACGGATATTCTTTTGCCACCTTGTTTTATACTTTGAATACGCTCACTGAATCGGCATCGGTTTTCATGTTTGCTTTGGCGTTTTACTATTATTTAAAAAGAAATTTCCGGATATTACTTATACTGTTTGTTGCTGTTTTTCAGCGCGAGTATATATTGATGGCGTTCGGCTTAATCGCCTTATATGATTTTGTTGCTCTAAAGGAAAATAAAAAATTTTTCATAAGCGTTTTCATTGGATCTGTATTGTTTTTCACAGTATATATTGTGTTAAGAAAAACTTATTTTTATACTCCGCATCATGATGAACAGTTTGAGGTAGGAAAATTTTTTTATCGATTGTTAAATCCGGGATTTCCTGCCGGGGAATACATCAGGCAATCGTTTTTAAATCAGAACATTTTTCTTTTGTATCTTTTTTTGGTAACATATAAATTAATTAATAAAATTCAAATTCAAAGCAAGCATTCTCTTTTTTTAAATATACTGCTTTATGTACAGGTTAATTTAATCAGCATATTTGCCGTACTTGGCAATAGCACCGGAAGGTATTTTTCTCTTTTGTTACCCTTGACATTCTATTCCTTAGTATTAGAATTGAAAAAGCTTCTTCCACAGCAAGAAAACTTTCCATATGCCTGAAGAGAACTGGAGTTTAATTATCGGCTCACGTTCCAAATGGTACCAAATGGATTTAAAATCCATTTGGAAATACAGAGATCTGATAATGTTGATGGTCAGAAGAGATTTTGTTTCGGTTTATAAGCAAACCATACTTGGGCCTTTATGGTTTTTCATTCAACCGGTTTTTTCAACTCTGATTTTCACTGTTATTTTTGGAAACATCGCCAAAATATCCACCGATGGTATACCATCCATTTTATTTTATTTGGGAGGCTTGACGTTGTGGAATTATTTTTCAGATTGTTTAAATAAAACCTCGAATACTTTTGTTCAGAATGCAGGAATATTCGGAAAAGTTTATTTTCCGCGCCTTGTGGTTCCTTTGTCGGTACTGATATCAAATCTTTATAAGCTTGGAGTACAATTTTTATTATTTTTATCGGTATGGTTCTATTTTATACTTATTAAGAGAAATGTTAGTCCAAACTGGAGTTACTTTTATTTATTTCCTATATTGATTATATTGATGGCCGGCTTGGGATTAGGGTTTGGTCTGGTGATTTCATCGCTAACTACCAAATATCGCGACCTGACATTTTTGTTGGGATTCGGAGTACAGCTCATGATGTATGCAAGCCCTATTGTTTACCCGGTTTCCATGGTTCCCGAACAATATCGAATTTACATATTGGCTAATCCGGTTAGCCCGGTCATCGAAACATTCAAGTTTATTTTTTTGGGGAACGGTTATTTTTCATGGACGGCCTTGGGTTATTCTTTTTGCTTTATGGCTATTTTATTAGTATCAGGCATGTTGGTTTTTCATAAGGTCGAGAAAAGTTTCATGGATACGGTGTAAATGGAAAGATTATGTGGATTTGTATTGTTTATTAATGTACGAATTTAAAATTAATCAAATAATAGAACGTGCAAATGAAATATTTAGCGAAGCGTTTTCGGATAGATTATCTAGAGTTCAATTATGTTATTTTAAAGGAATTGATAAAAGCGAATGCCTTGATTGGATACAAAAACCTGTTATTAAAAAATTATTTAGAAATTGTTGCTATTGACGATTGATTTGTTATGCCAGTCGTAATCAAAGTTGAAAATCTTTCAAAGCAATATCGGCTAGGTGAAGTCAGTACCGGAACTTTAGTTCATGATTTGAACCGTTGGTGGCATAAAATCAGAGGGAAAGAAGATCCTTACCTTAAAATAAGTGAAGTAAATGATCGGACGGTTAAAGGAAAATCAGAATACGTCTGGGCACTGAAAGATGTTAACTTTGAGGTGGAACAGGGAGAGGTGTTGGGAATTATTGGCAGAAATGGTGCAGGAAAATCCACATTACTTAAAATATTGTCTCAGGTTACATCACCGACAACCGGCATTGTTAAAATCAAAGGCCGTATAGCCAGTTTACTTGAAGTAGGTACAGGTTTCCATCCTGAATTAACGGGCCGGGAAAATATTTTTCTGAACGGGGCTATACTTGGAATGACCAAAGCCGAAATCAAAAGAAAATTTGATGAAATTGTGGCTTTCAGCGGAGTAGAACGATATATTGATACTCCCGTAAAGCGATACAGCAGCGGGATGTATGTGCGTTTAGCATTTGCTGTAGCAGCCCATCTGGAACCAGAGATATTGGTGGTAGATGAAGTGCTTGCCGTAGGAGACGCTGAGTTTCAGAAGAAGTGTTTGGGAAAGATGAAAGATGTGAGTGGTGAAGGAAGAACGGTTTTGTTTGTCAGTCATAACATGGCAGTTATTCGTTTATTATGTAAAAAAGCTTTATATCTGAAAAACGGCTTGCTTGAATATGCTGATTTTACCGACAAGGTGGTAGAGAAATATTTGCGAGACAATCATTGGGCGAATTTAGAGAATATAGTATCCGATATACCGGAAAATTTAAGTTTATATTTTACCGGAGAAGCTAAGTTTAAAAAATGTTATCTTGTAAATGAGAAAAACGAATTAACAAATCAGCTCCAATTTAAGGAAAGATTTAGCGTAATTTTAGAATTAGATGTTTATCAGGATTTATATGATATAATAAGCTCTGTTTTCATTATAAATCAGTACGGTGAAAAAATTACAATGTCAGTATCAGATGAACGTTTTAAACCAATGTCTTTAAAAAAAGGAAAAAATATAATTAAGATACATTTTAAAGATATCCATCTCATGCCGGGGTCGTACTCTTTGGGCTTTATAGTTGCTTTCTTTAAAACAGGCAATTGTATTGATTACATCGAGAGCTTTTATCCCTTTACGGTTTTAAAGGAGTCAATAGATAAAAATTTTGAATATCCATGGGAAACAATTCATGGTTATTTTATTCCAGAAACTGAATGGGAATTTACTAATACTAAGTATTAATAAAATCTATGGAACTCAGAAATTCTAAAATCCTTGTCATTGGAGGCGCAGGTTTTATAGGCAGTTTTGTGGTTAAAGAATTGTTGAAAGAGGAGGTATCTGAAGTTGTGATCTATGACAATTTCACGCGAGGCAAAATAGAATATTTAAAAGAGTCGTTGAAGGACCCTCGATGCAAAATTTTTCCGCATGGTGGCGATATCAGAGACATAGATATTCTGGATGCGGCCATGAAAGGAATGGACGGGGTGTTTTGCCTGGCAGCCATGTGGTTGTTGCATTGTAAGGATTATCCTCGCACGGCCTTCGAGGTCAATATTGCCGGGACATTTAACGTTCTGGAAGCTTGTGTGAAAAATAATATCAAAAAATTAGTATGGTCTTCTTCTGCATCGGTTTATGGAGACGCCGTTGAAGTGCCTATGACAGAAAATCATCCATTTAATAACAAGAATTTTTATGGCGCTACTAAGATTGCCGGAGAAGCCATGTGTACAGCTTTCAACGATAGATATAATCTGCCAGTTATTGGTTTAAGATATATGAATGTTTATGGACCGCACCAGGACCAGACCGCTGCCTATACGGGAGTAATTCCAATTATGCTGAACAAGATTGATGCCAATGAACCTCCGGTAATCAATGGCGATGGCTCACAGGCGTATGATTTTATATATGTTGAAGACGTGGCCCGATGCAATGTATTAGCCATGAAATCAAATGTGAATTTTGGTTTTTACAATGTGGGGACAGGAGTTCAAACTTCTATTAAAGAATTATGCAATTTAATTCTCAGGTTAAAAAATTCTAATTTACAGGTAATTTATAAGCCTTACTCGCCTGATGATGCCCGTGCTTTAGTAAAAAACAGAATAGGTTCCACTGAAAAGGCTGAAAAAGAGTTGGGCTTTAAATACAAATATGAATTGGAAGAAGGATTAAAAAAATTAATTGCCTGGAGGGATAAGAACAAAGTATTGGAAAATGCAGGAATCTAAAACCCGAAGCATCCCCATTTCCTTGCCCTCGATGGGACAGGAAGAATGGGAAATTTTAAAAAAGCCGATTGAAAGCGGATGGATAACGCAAGGTCCTTTCGTAGCAGAGTTTGAAAGATTGTTTGCCGTGAGGCATAACGTAAAACACGCCATTGCGGTTTCAAATTGTACCACGGCACTTCATTTGGCTTTGCTGGCGTTGGGTATAGGAGAAGGAGACGAGGTAATAGTTCCTGCTTTTACATGGGTTGCAACAGCAAATGCAGTGCTATATTGCAGAGCTAAGCCGATATTGGTGGATATTGATATATCCACTTTCAACATTGACATTAATAAAATTGAAAAAGTCATAACTCCTCAAACCAAAGCCATCATCCCCGTACACTTGTTTGGTTTATGTGCCGATGTGCCCGCAATCAGAAATAAATTCCCTTGGTTAAAAGTAGTAGAAGACGGGGCTTGTGCAGCCGGCGCCGGAATAAACTCCTTGCCGGCAGGGAGCTTAGGTCATATTGGTTGCTTTTCCTTTCATCCCCGAAAGTCCGTTACCACTGGCGAGGGTGGCATGTTAACCACCAATGATGATGAACTGGCTGAAAAACTAAATCGTTTGCGCAATCACGGTGCATCTGTTTCAGAGGAACAAAGGCATAAAGGCCCCAGGCCCTATATTCTGCCCGCTTTTGAAATAGTAGGATACAATTATCGAATGACCGATTTACAAGGCGCAGTAGGTGTTGTGCAATTAAAAAAATTGGATGCTTTCATCGAAGAAAGAAATTATTGGGCAACATATTACACGGAAAATCTTTCTAAAATAAAATGGTTGAAAACTCCATATATTCCTGAAGGATACAAACACGGCTGGCAATCATATGTGTTACTGATTGATGAAGCGAAGTCACCGATGAAGCGAAATGAGTTAATGGAATATTTACAACAAAAAGGCATCAGCACGCGGCCTGGCACACATGCGGTTCACATGCTGGATGTGTATAAAAGAATGTTTGGATATTGTGAGGATGATTTTCCGAATGCAAAAACGGCAAATAATTGCAGCATTGCCATCCCCTTGCATAACCGCATGACAAAAGAAGATTACGAACACGTGGTGGAATCTTTTATTTCGCTGAAGAAATAACAATGTGTGGAATCGTGGGTATATATAATATTGACCGAAGACCTGTTCAAGAAGAGGTTTTGAAAGAGATGACCCGTCAATTATCGCATCGCGGGCCCGACGATGAGGGGTTTTATCAATATCAACATGTGGGTTTAGGTCACCGTAGATTGTCGATACTCGACTTATCGGAAAAAGGCCGACAACCTATGGTATCGGAAGACGAGGAATGGGTAATAGTCTTTAATGGGTGCATTTATAATTATATAGAATTAAAGGAGGAAATGATAAAGAAAGGAAAAGCATTTAAATCGTCAACCGATACGGAAGCAATACTAAGAGGTCTGGAAATTTATGGCATTGATATTTTTCCCCGATTAAACGGAATGTTTGCCGTTGCAGCTTATCACAAACCCACCGATACGCTATATCTGAGTCGTGACCGCTACGGAATTAAACCCTTATATTATACCATTATTAACCAAACTTGTTTGTTTGCTTCTGAAATAAAAGCATTCTTAAAACATCCCGATTTTAAAGTAGAGATAAATTTGCATGCCTTGAACGAATATTTTACTTTCCAGAATCTTTTCGATTATCAAACCCTCTTTAAGGGGGTGATTATGTTGCCGCCTGCCAACACGGTAAAAGTTGATGCTAACACCGGAAACACAATAAAACATCATTCATGGTGGAATTACGATTTTTCTCATACCGACAATACCTTGACTTTTGATGATGCTGTTTCTGAAACACGCCGCTTGCTGCAACAAGCAGTGAAAAGGCAAATGATTTCCGATGTTCCGGTAGGATCCTATTTGTCGGGGGGGATGGATTCAGGATCAATTACGGCTATTGCAAGTTCGTTAATACCCCGCATAAGTACTTTCACTGCCGGCTTTGACTTGTCAACTGTTACGGGTGTGGAGGCGAATTACGATGAGAGAAGAGATGCCGAACTCATGGCCAGTTATTTTAAAACCGAACATTATGAACAGGTGATAAATGCAGGCGATTTGTCTTGGTCGTTACCCAAAGTGGTTTGGCATTTGGAAGATTTAAGGGTAGGAATGAGTTATCCAAACTATTACATCAGTCGTTTGGCTTCAAAGTTCGTAAAAGTTTGCCTGCAGGGCACGGGTGGAGATGAGTTGTTTGGTGGATATCCCTGGAGATACTATAGAGTCTTTAAATCACTTGATCAGAAAGAGTTTTTTGATAATTATTATAGTTTCTGGCAACGCCTGGTTCCGGACGGAGAAAAAAAGGAACTCTTCAAACCTGAAATTTATAATGCCGTTGATCATTTGGAACCGCGCAGAATCTTTGAAAGGGTTTTTTTGTTTAATAATAAATTAAAATACGACACTCCGGAAGATCACATTAACAATTCATTATATTTTGAAATCAAAACTTTTTTATCGGGATTGCTGATAGTGGGCGACAGGCTATCTATGGCCAATGGGCTGGAAGAACGTTATCCTTTTTTGGATAATGATTTAGTAGAATTTGCCATGCGAATTCCAGTACGTTATAAATTGGGTAATTTGGAAAAAATGATTAAGCTGGATGAGAATCTTACCGGTAAGAAAATGATCTACAGGGAATTTGATGATGGAAAAAACGTGCTTCGAAAAGCGATGAGCCAAATCATACCACAGGAAATTATTCAAAGAAAGAAACAAGGATTTTCAGCTCCTGATGAAAGCTGGTATCGGGGTGAAAATGCTCAATATGTAAAAGAATTATTAGGCAGAAACGCCTGTTTGTATGAATTCATACAAAAAAAGTATGTAGATAAAATCATACATGAGCATATAAACCTCAGGATAAACCACCGTTTGTTGATTTGGAGCTTTATATGCTTTGAATGGTGGTGCAGAATCTTTTTAAAAAAAAACGTTGCCTATGATAGTTAAACTTATAGACTTATTATTTTTCTGGTATTTTAAAAACAAAAGAAATGAAATAAGAAAAAAATACAATCGTGTTTTGCCGTTTAATGAATTGTTTACTAACCGTTGGGAAAAGGCACGTTTTTTAAATTTTGGTAAGAATACTTCTGTTTATGATTTGTGTATAGTTATTGGTGATGTTGAGGTTGGAGAAAATACATGGATAGGACCTTTTACGATACTTGACGGATCTGGAGGGTTAAAAATAGGTTCTAATTGTAGTATATCGGCCGGTGTTCATATTTATACTCACGATACTGTAAAAT
>JAOAHO010000039.1 GCA_026415195.1 Bacteroidia bacterium
CAGCATACTGACTAAGTGGGTCCAACTGTTATAGCCCTTGTGATGCTTATCGGTTTGATGCTTGGCTACCAGCTTTGCAAAAGTTCTACGGTCTAATTTGCTAATAATCTGAGAAAATAAACTTACATTTACCATGAGAGAAGTTCGTTTGGTTTGTATCCTCTAAGGTAACTTAGAGTTATTTAACAACTTCTCTCTTTTTTATTTTATTTAGGACGCTATTGATTAACGGATTTTGAGTTTTTCCACTTGAATTATATTCTTTGTGCCTGCATGATATACAAAACCTACCAGGTAAAGATGTTTGTCTTTCCAGTTCGCGCTTACGGGAATATTTAGATATTCCTTGTAGAGTGAATCTCCTGCCGACGGGTTGTTTTTGAGGGTTTCTCCCCAGGCACCGTTAATATCGCCCCTGAGCATGTGCATAAAAACATAGTTGGGAACCTTATCGGGATTTTTGGTGTAATCTTTTTGAGGTCCGATGATGCTGTCTTCATACAATACCAAACACAATTTGGTCTCACCATTAATATTTTGCAAGAACTTTACTCCCGTTTTAACAATCAGGGAACGGGCTGCAGAATCATAACCTGCATTAAGATAGATTTTAGCTTCAAAGGGTTCATTTAAAGCAAGCTGAACGTAAGAAGGCCATGTATTGTGGTTTTTTACCAAACCTGAACCGTAATTTTTTCGGTTTACCATTCCGTTCGGATTTCCCAATGCACTTATATTAAAACCTGAGGGGCCGTCCCAAATGTTACCGCATGTGGTGGTGTAAGAAGTAGGATATTCGGCATCGGTCTTGGCAAAAAATCCTGCGTGCACAGCTAAAATAATTAAAGTGTCCTTATACTGATTGTAAAGATTTTCAGCTACAATAGCTGCTGCCGGGCAATTACCGCATTTATGCCCGGTGTAATCCTCAAGCAAAATTTTTCTGAAGTGGTTTTTTTGATAGTTATTTTTATAAACATAGTTATTCCCTATGGCTTGTTCTTTTTTTTCAATAGGATTTGAAATTTTATCGCAAGACAAGAAAAAGATAAAAAAGCCAATAAAATAAAAAACCTTCGTATGCATAATACCATACAAAGGTAATAAAAATTAGCAAGTATTAATGTTACGATTAATGATGGTGCCCGCCTTCATCTGCTTCTCCTTCAGCTAATGGAACGGTTTGAGGAATAAAATCCTTTTCAGCTCCGGGTTTGCTGTAATCGTAAGGCCAGCGGTGTACAACCGGAAGTGGGCCGGGCCAGTTGCCATGGATATGGGCCACCGGATTGGTCCATTCCAGTGTGTTGGAACCCCAGGGATTCTGAGGGGCCTTTTCGCCCCGGAACATGCTGTAAAAAAAGTTGAATAAAAATATTAATTGAGCCAATGCACCTATTATTGCCGAAACAGTGATAATAACATTTATATCTGCAAGATCGTCAAACATGGGGAATGCACTGTTCGTGTAATATCTCCTGGGTACACCAGCAGTACCAAGGAAGTGCATGGGGAAAAACACACCGTAGGCTGCAAGGAACGTGAGCCAGAAATGCAGATATCCCAGCTTTTTATTCATCATGCGAAGGAATAACTTCGGAAACCAGTGATATACACCGGCAAACATGCCAAATACTGCACTAAGGCCCATAACAATGTGGAAATGGGCTACAACAAAATACGTATCATGATATGTGATGTCAAGAGTAGAATCGGCAAGAATAATTCCCGTTACGCCGCCTGTAATAAATGAAGAAACCAGTCCAATGGAAAACAACATGGCCGGAGACATTTGCAAGTTTCCTTTCCAAAGTGTTGTGATGTAGTTAAAAGCTTTTACGGCCGAGGGTATGGCAATTAAGAGTGTAGTGAATACAAACACTGAACCCAAAAATGGATTCATACCGGTTACATACATATGGTGGCCCCAAACGATAAAGCTTAAGAAGCCAATTGCTAACATGGAACCAATCATGGCTCTGTAACCGAAAATGGGTTTTCTGGACATAGTTGATATAATTTCGGATGTAATGCCTAAAGCAGGAAGTAAAACAATATAAACTTCAGGATGTCCTAAAAACCAAAATAAATGTTCGAACAAAATCGGACTGCCTCCCACATTGTCAAGCGGACGGCCGCCTATATATATATCGGACAAGTAAAAGCTGGTGCCAAAGCTTCTGTCCATAATTAATAGTACTACACAGGATACCAATACTGGGAATGAAAGCACTCCCAAAATGGCAGTAATTAAAAATGCCCAGATGGTAAGAGGAAGGCGTGTCATTTTCATTCCTTTTGTCCTGAGGTTTATAACAGTAACAATGTAATTTAAACCACCTAACAATGAGGATACTACAAACAAAGTCATGGAAACCAACCATAAGGTCATACCCAATTTAGAACCGGGTATTGCTTCAGGTAAGGCCGACAAAGGAGGATAAATTGTCCAGCCGGCAGAAGCAGCGCCGTCTTTAATGAAAAGTGAAACCAACATTATAACACTTGAAACGAAAAAGAACCAGTAAGATAACATATTTAAGAAACCGGAAGCCATATCGCGGGCACCGCATTGATATGGAATTAAAAGATTGCTGAATGTTCCGCTCAACCCCCCTGTCAAAAGGAAAAACACCATAATGGTACCGTGGATCGTTACTAAGGCCAGATAAGCATTCGGATCCAATATTCCGTCTTTACCCCATTTATCACCCATTACCCATTCGATGAAAGCAAATTTTTCGCCCGGCCATGCCAACTGCAAACGGAAAACTATCGACATCACCATGGCCACCACCGCCATCACCATGGCCGTAATTAAAAATTGCCTGGAAATGGTTTTATGGTCTTGGCTGAAAACATATTTCGTTATAAAGCTTTCATGATGTTCATCATCGTGATGATGATGTGCATGAGTGTGCACGTGTTCATCATGAAGGGTATTAGCGGTGTGTATGGTATTGGTTTCCATAGATGTAAAATTATGAAATTCTTATTTCTGAGCAACAGTTTTGAAGGGCTTTTGTTTGCTTATCCATTCGTTATATTCTTTTTCGCTCACTATTTTGATGATCATGCCCATATTGTAGTGAGATGCTCCGCATATTTTATTGCAAAGCAAAGTGTAATCAAACTCTATAGGTTCTTCCCCTCTTTTTTCACGAGCAGCATTGATACCTTTCATCAGATTAATCACATACGGGTCCTTGCGCATTTCTTCGGTGGTCTTGGTGGGTTTAAATTTAAAAGTTGTAACCATGCCGGGTACACAGTTCATTTGCGCACGGAAATGAGGAAGGAAAGCCGAATGAATAACATCGCGCGACCTCATTTCCAGTACAATTTCTTTATTTACCGGAAGGTATATTTCGTTTTTAACCAAAATATCATCGTTTCCGGCCACATCATTAGTATCCATTCCCACGGCATTCGAACCGGAAATTTGCCGGTAATCCGTTGATCCGAGTTTTCCGTCTTTTCCTGCAAAACGGGCAGTCCAGTCGAATTGCTTTGCATAAAGTTCTACCAAAACTTTATCTTTTGCTTTGCTTTCTTCGGTAATTTCATTCCAATACAATAAACCGTATGTAATGATAAATGCCAGAGCAGAAGCAGGAATTATGGTCCAGAGCATTTCAAGTTTGTTATTGTGTGCATAGTAAAGTGCTTTTTGATTTTTACGACCACGATATTTGTATGCGAAATAGAACAAAAAAGTATTCGTTACCAAAAAGACAAATATGATTAAATAAAAATTGTATTCCAACAATGCATCCACTTTTTCGCCATGTTCTGATGCGGTAGGGGGAAGGGCTTTGTCGTTCCATTGGTACATCTGCCAAAAGAAGAAACCAAAAAAGAGAAACATAAAAAGCAAAAGTGATTTGCCCATGGTATCATTGTCGGAATCCTTCACTTCCCATTCCTTGGATTTTTTCAAAGAACGGCTGAGTTCAATAATCCTCAGCAACTGATGCGTTGCGATAATCAGCAACAAAAACGCAATGATATATAAGAGGCTCATAGTGTTTATAATTTATGTTGAGTGATGCAAGCTTTCTTCCAGGAAAGGATGGTTTTTAACCAGTAATGGTGCCGACGACAAAGTGCGAAACACCACCGTTAAAAACAATCCCAAAAAGAACAAAAATGTTCCGGCTTCCATCCATGATAACCCCGTCCATGCATGACCGACAGTTCCGGGCATCACAATCATGATCACATCCAGGTAGTGACCGATGAAAATGATGGTACCCACAAACATCAGGTAGAAATAATTCCTTTTGCAATCACGACTCATCAGCATAATCATAGGGAATGCAAAATTTACGAAAAGCACGGTCCACATTAACGCTTTGTACGTTTCCCAGCGGGTTTGGAAGTAAATCACTTCTTCCGGAATGTCGGAGTACCATATTAACATAAATTGAGAGAAATATAAGTAAGTCCAAAGAAATGATATGGCAAACATCCATTTTCCCATGTCATGGATGGTGCTTTCGGTAACAAATTCCAGGTATCCTAATTTTTTTAACCATATGATGAGCATAGTAATCATCGTCAGAGCGCTGATCCACATGCCTGAAAAGATATACCATCCGAAAAGTGTGGAAAACCAGTGGGTGTCGATGCTCATTAACCAATCCCAGGCAGAAGTAGAGGAGGTAATGGCAAAGATCACCATAAACCAGGCTCCCAGCTTTACGTTTTTCCAATGATAACTGTTGTTAACGTCAATTTCAAGTTGATCGGCAGCCAGGGAATTGTTGCGAAGTTTGAACGTAAACCAAAGCCAACCAACAATGTAAAGTATTGTCCTTATCCACCAGAAAACTCCAAAATATCCAATTTTATTAGCAATTACTTCATCATAATTCGGATGACCTCTTTCTGCGATGCCCGGAGCCATCCATGGATAGATGTGGTGTACATGAAATTGCCCCAGGATGAAAAGCAGCAGCATTAAGCTTAATCCCCATGGCAAATATAGCGCTACCGATTCAATCACTCTTTTGATTGTGGTTGCCCATCCCGCTTCTGCAGCATATTGCAGTCCCAAGAAAAAAGCAGCAGCCAATCCGATAGACATAAAGAAAAAACTACCGGCAAAAATGTTGGCCCATGCGCGGGTCCCCGCATGATAATGTTCACCATGTCCATGATCGGAAGCAAACATGGCAATAATGGAAATAAGGCCAACTGCCATGAGTCCGTAGGCAAACCATTGAGCATTTTTGGGTGCCTCGAATTTTAATTTATATTCTCCGCGATGTTCTCCCATAATGTTTTATTTTGATGTTTTTTTTGTGGAATCGGCAGGGGCTGCCGTTTCTTTAGGCCCCTGCAACTTTTGAACATAATAAACCAATTTCCACCTTTCATCAGCAGTCAACAAGCTTCCATGGGGCCCCATGGAATTCTTACCATAGGTAATGGAATGAAAAATTTTGCCTTCCGGTAAATTTTTCAGTGGCCCGTTATAAGCAGGTGGTGGTCCGGGAAGTTTTGCCGCCACTTTACCATCGCCTGCCCCGGTAGGTCCGTGGCAATGTATGCAAAACTTACCGTAAAGTACCTCTCCTTCTTTTTCCCATTGTTCGCGCATTTCAGCTGGTAATGGATTTTTCAGGAATTGGCCGGCCAATTCATATCCTTCCGGTGTATCGGGATAAGGATAGGCATAAACACCTCTTGCAACCGTGCCTTTAACGGGAAGTTTGGCATTGAAGTAACGTTCCCCGTCAATTTCATGTTCTCCGTAATAATCCAGTGAAGGAGAACGATACATATCAGGCATAAATTCTACACCGGGACTGTTCGGATCTTTTTTTCCGCAAGAGAACATCCAAACCGCCGCCGAAATTATGATCAAAACTTTTTTCATTTTCATTTTTAATAAGCCGGTTGAATTTCTTTTACACCTTTATAATTTACTTCTTCCGCACCGCATTCTTTCATAATGCTCTCGGCCACTGCGCTTTGTTCGTCATTCAATTCAAGATAAATCATGAATTTATCATCGGTCGTGCGTGGATCAGGATTTTTAGCGCGTACTCCGGGCAGTAACCAGCAGCGTAACAGATAAGTCAGGGCCATGCCGTGTGCCGCACATAATACAGTACATTCAAAGGTAATGGGAATGAAAGCAGGTACGTTAAAATAGTATGCCCAATTCGGTTTGCCACCAATATCATTGGGCCAATCGCTGATCATCATATACCACATCATTAAGGTGGCCAGGGATGTACCGGTGATGCCGTAGATGAATGCACAAATGGCCAGTCGCGTACGAGGAACTCCGATAATGGGATCGATGCCGTGAATCGGCATGGGCGAGAATACGTCTTTGATGCGTATTCCTTTTTTGCGCATTTTCTTACAGGCCTCAATCAGAGGAACCTCATCATTGAAAATGCCGTGAATGATATTTTTCTTAATTACGTTTCCCATAGAAATTATACATGAACTTGAGAGGTTGAATGAGTATGTTGAGCAGCAAGTTTTTTATAATATTCTCCCGAGGACTTTAATATGGTTTTTAATTCTGCTTGTGCCATGACGGGGAAATAACGTGAAAACAACAAGAAAAAAGTTCCGAACATGCCGAGAGTTCCCAAAAATATTCCTACATCAACAAAAGTAGGGGCATAGCTGTTCCAGGTGGAAGGGAGGAAAGTGCGACACAAGGTGGGCACAATGATTACGAAGCGTTCGAACCACATGCCGATATTCACCACAATGGAAAGCAAAAAGGTGGCAAGTACCGAACGGCGTATTTTTTTAATCCAGAACAACTGAGGCGATATAACGTTACATGTCATCATAGCCCAGTAACTCCAAGCCATAGGCCCTGTGGCGCGGTTCAGAAAGGCATATTGTTCCCATTCCACACCGCTGTACCATGAAATAAAAAGTTCCGTAAGATAAGCAACGCCCACAATGCTGCCTGTAACAATAATGACAATGTTCATGTATTCAATATGTTTGATGGTCAGGTAGCTTTCAAGGTTATATGCTTTACGTGCCACCAACATCAACGTTAATACCATTGCAAATCCTGAAAATACGGCTCCCGATACGAAATAGGGCGGAAATATGGTGGTATGCCAGCCGGGCACTACTGATGTGGCAAAGTCGAAGGATACGATGGAGTGTACCGAGAACACCAGAGGAGTGGAAAGGCCTGCCAATACCAACGATACTTCTTCAAAGCGGCTCCAGTGGCGGGCACTTCCCCCCCATCCGAAAGATAGGATACCATAAAATTTCTTTTGCCAGGGTTTAACCACGCGGTCACGAATCATGGCAAAATCGGGAATAAGGCCAATATACCAGAAAACTTCCGAAACTGAAAAATAAGTGGATACGGCAAACACATCCCAAAGCAAGGGAGAATTAAAATTAGGCCACAAGCTACCGAACTGGTTGGGTAAGGGGAACAACATGTAATCCAACCACGGACGACCTGTGTGCAGGGTAACAAATATGGCAGCACACATTACGGCAAATATGGTCATGGCCTCGGCCGAACGGTTAATTCCCATTCTCCATTTCTGACGAAATAACAACAACACGGCCGAAATAAGGGTTCCGGCGTGCCCGATCCCGATCCACCAAACGAAGTTGGTAATATCCCATGCCCAATCTACGTTGTTATTACTTCCCCAGGTTCCAATTCCCACACCAATGGTATAGGCCAAACAGGCAATGCCCCAAAGAAAAGTACTGGCTGCAATGGCAAGCAGTATATACCACCATTTACCGGCTTTGCCCTCAATGGGAGCAATAATATCGTCGCTGATTTGTTTGTAGGTTTTATTCCCTAATATGAGTGGCTCCCTGATTTCGGATTCTGCATGCATAATTTTTTATTTTTTAAGAATGTTTTTGTTCGGTTTCGGTTTTCTTGTGATCATCGCTCAGAAAATGACCTTTGTCTTCTTCATTGTAAAATGTAATTCTTTCGTCGGTATTCCTGATTTTCACAAGATAAGATACGGTGGGCCTTATGCCCAATTCTTCAAGCAAATAATAATTCTTGTCATCCTTTGCCCATTTATTAACTTCCGAATTTTCATCGTTCAGGTCACCAAATTTTATGGCATTCGTTGGACAAGCCACCTCACAGGCCATTTTAATGGAACCGTCGGGTACTGGTGTTCCGTTTTTCTTGGCTTCCAGTTTGCCGGCCTGAATGCGCTGCTGGCACATGGAACATTTTTCCATTACCCCTCTGCTACGAACCACTACATCCGGATTCAGTACCATCCTGCCAAGATCGGATTGAGCAGGATTGACATCTGTGAATTTTTCATAAGTACTATAATTAAACCAATTAAACCTTCTGACCTTGAATGGACAGTTGTTGGCACAATAACGCGTTCCGATGCAACGGTTATAGGTCATCATGTTCAAACCTTCCGTGCTGTGGCTGGTAGCCAGAACAGGACAAACGGTTTCGCAGGGTGCATGATTGCAATGCTGGCACATGATGGGCTGGAAAGTAACCCTCGGGTTCAATGAAGGATTTTCCATGTCCAGATACATTTTACGTGAAGCCAAAAGCCCCTTTTCATCTTTTTTGTTTTTGTCGGTATCGGAGGTGTAATAACGATCGATACGGAGCCAGAACATATCGCGGGTGCGCGATACTTCATCCTTACCCACTACCGCTACGTTATTTTCAGCCGAGCATGCAATCACACATGCTGAACAGCCGGTGCAGGCAGAAAGGTCTATGACCAATCCCCATCTGTGATTGGGTCGGGGATGCGGATCCCACAGATCGATTTCGCTGACATGTTTTTTTCCTCCGCCATGAACGGTAAGCTCAGCAGGGGGGTTGTAATAACGAGGTTCTTTGGTTTTGTATTCATTAAGAGATGTTTCGCGAAGGATATACTCCTCGCGTCCCATGATAGTATGCTGAATTTGGGTACAGGCAAATTTGTGATCTTTGTTCGGATTTTTGATATCGGCAACCGAGATGGAGCTAAGGCAGCCATTGAGCATTTTCAAAATCGGATAAGCATTGGCACCAATACCGTTTGAAACTTTCATGCTTTCGGCCTTTCTTCCGTAACCCAATGCAATACCGATGGTTCCTTTAGTTTGGCCTGGCTGGGGCAAGACGGGAACTTCAAATGATACTCCATCCACCGTCACTTCTGCAATACTACCGATAATATCCTGACGCAACATTTGATTGAAGCCAAGTTCTTTCACGTCTTCCGGGCACATGGTAATGTAATTGTCCCATGTTACTTTCGTAATGGGGTCGGGAAGTTCCATGAGCCATGGATTATTCGGCATGGAACCGTCACCCATGCTCACTTTTTCATAGACCTGGATTTCAAATTTACCGGTTTTGTAGGATACGGCATTTTTGGCATAGGAAGGATAATCAGGATTAGGAAGTGTTGGAGGTTCTTCCTGTTTGGTTTTGTTATCGTATTTGTTAACAGTAACTGTTGTTTTGAGGGAAGTGGTGTCGGCTGTTCCTTCTTTTGTAAGATCCAACTGTCCGGGAACGGCATTTAATATATAATTTCCCGCAGAGTCGGTTTGAAGTTGAACTTCTTCATTAATAACGGAAGCAGGAGCTTTTTTAAAGTTGAAATATAAATATCCTTCTGCAAGGGCATTGGTCCAGAAGTTGAAGAAATCGGAATATCTGGATTGAAGAGGGAAGAAGCGTTTGTTCCAGTATGCTTTCAAATACGAGTAATAATCGGTTTTTTCTCCCGACCATTTGAGAAGGGAATCCTGGAACTGGCGCGTACCTTCATGACGCGGAAGAGCAAATACGGGAGAAATGGTAGGTTGTTGTAGGCTAAGGTGCCCAAGTTTGGGCTGATAATCTCCCCATGATTCTAAGGGATGATGGTCAGGGCAAACGAAATCGCACAATTGTGCGGTTTCGTCCATATATCGTGAAAATGAAATTTTGGTGGGAACTTTTTTTAATGCATCCGTAAATTTGAATGAAGCAGGCGAAGTATAAACAGGATTGGCATTATAGAACATCACCACATCCACTTTACCTTCTGCCATATCTTTTACGGCAATTTCAAATTCCTCTTCCGAACCTTGCTTAATAAGATAGGGTTCAGTGATATCGAGGGTTTTGCCGTAGTTGTCGAGCATTTTGTTGATGCCACATACTAACCCCTGTATATTAGGGTCGTTAATACCACACACCACCAAAGATTTGCCTTTGTTTTCCAATAATTCTTTGGATACTTTGGCCACCGCATCTTTAAGTTCTTTTGCCAAACCGCTATCACCAACTGTGGCATTTCCTGTGGCTGAAGCAATGGTATTATAGAGTTCCACCGCAATTTTCCCGAAATCCGAAGGCTTACACATGTATCGGTAATCGGCATTGGCACCGGTTAGCGACATATTGGCCTCGAAGTGGAAGTGCCTGCTCATAACGGGCTTTTCTTTCTTTACTTTGCGGTTTTTGGCATACTGGGCAGCAAAGACATCTGGCATTAACCACGTACCAAGAAAATCGCAAGAAATACCGGCCACGACTATGGCCTTGGAAAAATCATACGAAGGAATCACCGGTTCACCGAATACCTCTTTATGTGCTTTTCGGATTGATTGATATGAGACGGCATCATACTGAATGTGCTTAAAGCCGTTTACTTTGCTCGAGAATTTGCGAATAATTTGCTGAGTGGAGGGACTGATGATGGTAGAGGAAATCAAATAAACAGTTTTTGCTTTTGAAAGGGCCTCAGATACTGCAGCATCCAAATTATTCCAAGTGGCAATATATCCCTTAATGTAAGGCCCGCGAAGCCTTGCGTTGTCATATAAACTAAGAACGGAGGCTTGAGTCCGAACATGTGTTCCGGTACCACCTGTTAGACGGTTGCGCTCGTTTCCGTCCACTTTAATGGGCCTGCCTTCACGTGTTTTTACCAGAATGGAGGCATAATTATGTCCGTCATAATACGACGAGGCATAATAGGTAGGTACACCGGGAGTAATTTCTTCAGGCTTTACCACATAAGGGATGGATTTCATTACTGGAGCTTCGCATGATGCCAAAGCCACGGCTGCCGTTGAGAATCCCATCCACTTCAGAAAATCCTTACGGGAAATTTCGTTGGTGTTTTCGTTTTCGTTCAGAGGCAAAGGTTCAGCAAATTCGTTTTGGTGTTTTTCCTGAAACTCGGGGCTGTTATTGAGTTCAGGCAGGCCTCTCCAGTAGCGTTTAGACATAATTTCAGTGATATGGTTTAGATTAATAATGACATTTTCCGCATTCAAGCCCACCGATTTTTTCGACGGTGAATTTCACATCTTTCTTTCCTTTATATTTTTCTTTCAGATATTGATGCATCCTTTCGTAGTAGGGATTATCTTTTAATCCTGCCACTTCTGTTTGCCTGTGACATTCAATGCACCATTTCATGGTGAGGGGGCTTTTTTGTTCGGCAACCGTCATGTTTTTAACGTCGCCATGACAGGTTTGGCATTCGATTTTTCCAACCACTACATGTTGTGAGTGATTGAAATAAACATGGTCGGGGAGATTGTGGACTTTAATCCATTCGATAGGTTTTTGCTTTGAAGGGTCGTAGGTATTGGTTTTCGGGTCGAAGCCGGCGGCTTCGTAAATTTTAGCAATTTCTTTTTCGCCATACTTGGGGCCTTTTTGAATAGCCTTATGGCAGTTCATACAAACATTAACGCTTGGAATTCCGGCATGACGTGATTTTTCAACGGAATTGTGACAATATTGACATGCTATTTCATGATCTCCGGCATGTAACTTATGTGAAAACTTTATGGGTTGTTCCGGCTTATACCCTTTTTGAGTTCGCCAATCATAATAAACACCAATATTATAGCACGCATTCCAGCATGATTTCATTCCCACAAAAACCAAAATCACTCCAATTGCACCCACTAGCCTGCGGTTTTTGGAAAACCACTCTTCAACTTCCTTATAAAGCCCTTTGTCTTCCAGAATTTCCTTTCCTTCAATTTTTCTGTTTAAGTTTTCAAGGGCAACACGAACATTTCTTAGCGCCACCCAAAGAACACTTAGTATGACTATGGCTAAAAGAACGACATATAGAACGGTGTTATCTTTTTTGGCTGCTTCTTCATCCTCCTCAGAGATTCCGGCAGATCCCGATACCCCGGATGATCCGGCAGTTTGTACATTATCGGATGGGGGATTTTTGATGTAATCCAAAATGGCTTTCACATCGGCTTCCGTAAGTATGCCTTCAAAGACCGTCATGGCGGCCTTACCGTACTCGTTATAAATTTTCACGGCGTA
Organism: Bacteroidia bacterium; assembly: GCA_026415195.1. Lineage (GTDB taxonomy): Bacteria > Bacteroidota > Bacteroidia > B-17B0 > Aurantibacillaceae > JAOAHO01. Next base: position 12,308 of record JAOAHO010000039.1, read on the forward strand.
GGGGTCGCCGGCTTTGATCATTTTTTCGTTATTCAGAATCCATTTTGTCAGCCACTCTTCAGCAGGCTTAGGAACGCGGTCGAAGACTCCTTTTAATCCTGGACCGGTAAGGCGTTGGTCGGTGTGGGCGGCGTGACAAACGGCACAGTTTTGTTTGAAAAGCTTGGCACCGTCTTGTGATTGTAAGGTACCGAAAACCAAAAGGCAAATAGCCATCAGAGACTTCATTGTGCCTTTCATGCGGTGTTGTGAACTATCCATGAATGACAATTAAATGACAAAAAATCGGCACAAATTTAACAGATGTTAGAATTTTCCAAATGCTTTTTTATATGATTTTTTTCATAATCTGTAATTTATAATCATTCTAAATAGAGACCGTCAAAACATTATTTCAACTGTAATTTCTATATGCAGAAAAGAAAAACTGCTAATATTCTCCTCCGATTTTTCTGTTGCTGATATTTCCTAAGGCAGGCAAAGAGGATGGCGTTTCAAAGCGCAGATTTTTTGTGTTTAATGTATTTAAAAATGCTATTAGTTTTTCTGTCTCATCTTTTGTTAAGTTAAGTGAGTCGAAAGGAAGGGTTTGGTTTGGAAGAAGTATCCCGAAACCGTGGCCGCCTCCTTTTTGATAAAATTCAATTACTTCATCCATGGTTTTAAATACGCCGTTGTGCATATAAGGCATGGTTTTGTCCCATTCCCTGATGCCCGGGGTCTTATAGGAAAAAAGGTGTATTTGGTTCTTGCTTACATGAAACCTTCCGCTGTCGGCCGATAACATTTTTTTGTTCCATAAGGATGGAGTACCCAACACTTCATATTCATGTTCCGAATAAAATGGAGGTACCAATCCGTTAAACAACGGAAAAAAATGGCATGATCCGCATAATGCTTTTCCGGAGAAAATATCGTATCCTTTAATGGCATCTTCATTAAGGTTTGCCGAACCTTGTAAAAATTTATCAAAAGGAGTTTCGAAAGAATATAAAGTCCTCTCGAACTGAGCCAATGCTTTAAGAATTCCATAAAACGTAATGGACGTGTCGGCAGAGCCTTTGAAAGCCAACCGGAAAAGTTCACGATATTCATTGCTTTTTCTTAGCCGGGCCACCAAGGTGTCGGGATTGGCATGCATTTCATTGGGGCTGAGCAGAACCATCGCGGCCTGATCTTCAAGCTGGAGCGCCCTTCCGTCGATAAAAAAATTTTTTTGAAATAGGGTGTTGATAAGCGAAGGCGTATTCCGGTTTAAAAAATTGTGTCGATCAAAATTTAAATTCAAAGCTGTATTTGTAGTAAAACCACTTTCCGGCCGATGACAAGAGGCACACGCACGTTTCATATTACCCGACAAAATCGGATCAAAAAAAAGCTGACGCCCCAGATTAGCCTGCATTGGCCATAAGGTGCTATCATGTAATACAGTATTAAAGTATTTCAAATTAAAAAAAAATTTATCATAAAATTTTTTTCTTCTGATGTTAATGGCAAACCGCGACTCCACTTCCACATCGTTTTTGGAGTAGGTGTTAAAAAATTCTTCATACAAGGGAACCAGAAAGTTTCTGATGTAAATCAATCTTTTAAATGGTTCTTTTTTGATACTTGCATACTTTATGGCTTTTTCAATTTTCGTACTTAAAGAATTATTTTTCCAAATTTTTCGGTTGAATTCCATCATAGTTTGTAGCTGGATGGCGATTTCTTCCCTGAATTTTCCCGTTTTAATGGCATCATAACCGCCAAGATATAATGACATGATTCTGAACAATTCAAATCGGAACATATCGGTTAAAATATCAGGGCGGATCTCTTTTTGAGAATTTTTTTGAAGAAAATATTGATAAGTTTGCTTCATTAATGCTACTTCATGACGAATAAGACCTTCTGGGATGCTGTCGGAGAATAAATTTTCCTCGATCACCTGATATCCGTGCGGGTAAAGGGTTTTATAACCAAATTCGAATTCAGCTTTTGGAACGTTCGGTCCGTTCAGATACATCCGAACATATGCAGGGTAATAAAAATCTAAAAAAAAAGATATTTTTTTAAAATGGTTGCGTGAATGTTGATAATACCAAATGGCCTTATCTATTCGTTGGGAAATTAAAATGGCATTTTGCATCGAATCGAGGCAAGCCATGGAGTGGCCGATTTCTTTGTTCACATAGGTGCAGACAAAATCAGCCAAATATTGATCGGGGTCTTTTTGCTTCAGATTCAGGAAAAACAGGGCTAAGGCAAAGGATAAGGTATGGAAAAATAAATTAGTTTTTGATAAATTTAACGGTGTTAACTTCATTAAGATTACTGATATGAATTAGGTAAGTCCCTTTAGGCAAGATTGAAATATCAAAATATTTTTTTGTTAATGTTTGGGGTGTGTCGTCTTTTTCTTCATAAAGGGTCTTGCCGGTCATATCCGTAATTTTGAAAGTAAGGGGTTGAAGTTGTACATTCCCTAAATGCAAGGATATCAGATTTTGTGAGGGATTGGGGAATACGGAAAATATGATGAGGTTGTCGGGATTATTTTCCGGAGAAGAGGTTGTGGTATTGGTTCTGGGACAAAGCGGGGCCTTGGTGAAAAAGACGGAGGGCCTTGGAAGTGCTGCGGAATTGGTGGATTTAAGATGACGTTGAAGATTGTTGACATAGAAAGATTTTTGGTAAGAAAATGCGGCGGTTTGATTATCGATGGTGGGAACAAAGTACCAGTCGGCTTGCGTTCTTGTTTGATTAATATCGATTATCACATAACCATGATCGTCTAAATCGCAAAATTTCACATGCCCGTTAGCTGCCATGATGGCTGATTCTCCGAGGGGTAATGACAAACCCGGCGAAGTTACGCTGGGCGTTACAAATTCAACTCCCGCCGATCCGGCACCATTTGAACTGTTGTAGGTGGAGGTGGGCAGGTCGTTTGCCCAAGAGGAATGTATGTCGCCTGTAATCACCACCACGCCGTATATGTTATTATTAAGGATATAGTTATATAAATTAGTTCGCTGGGCCGGATAACCATCCCATTGGTCCCCATTCACGGCATTTCCGAAAACAGTCAGCGGGGCCATCATGACTTGTTGTCCGAGGATTTTCCATTGTGAGGTCGAGGAGGATAAATTAGAGGTCAACCAGTTAAATTGTTGTACACCCAAAAGCTGACGGTTAGGATTAGTGACCGTTGGGCCCGAAGTTCCTGCCTGCTGGTCGCGACCTTCAATGCGTGTGTCGAGCATAAATAATTCCAACAACGGCCCAAATTTTATCTTTCGGTAAATTTGATAAGGATTTGAAGAACCGGTTTGTCGTATCGGCATCCATTCAAAAAATGCTTTTTGAGCCATTTGTTTTCTGGCTGACCACGGACCTTCATTCGGCTGATGGTTTTGAGCTCCGTTCATCCATGCATCGTTGGCCAGTTCATGGTCGTCATAAACTACAATAAAAGGAAATTGCTGATGCAGACGCTGAAGGTCGACATCAGTACGGTAGGTGGCATAACGCATCCGGTAATCTGCAATGGAAATAATTTCATTGGCAGGAGACCACGAGCGGTTTACATTTGTGTTATATGAATAACCACCGGTATTATATTCGTAAATATAATCGCCTAAAGAGATGACGGCATCAAAATCCTCGCGTTGCAAAAGGCTGGCATACACATTAAACCATCCAGCTTCATAATTAGCACATGATACCACTGCAAATCTTAAGCTATCCTGCAAATTCAAAGGAGCCGTTTTGGTGCGTCCTCTGGGTGAGAATTTATTGCCGTATTGAAATTCATAGAAATAAAATTTATTGGGTTGAAGTCCCGTAACATCCACTTTGACGGTGAAATCCATACTGGAATCGGTAACGGCTACGCCTGTTTTTACCACATTAACCATGCCTGTATCAGTGGCAACACGCCAGGTTACCAGATGCGGCTGAGCGATAAGCGAAGCAGGAGGTGTAATACGTGTCCAGATAATAACCCTGTCGTGCAATGGGTCGCCGGATGCCACACCATGGTAAAAAGGAGCGATACACGTTTGAATTTGATTTCTGCTGTTCGTTTGTGAAATTAAGACGTGAGTTGAAAGAATAATTAAAAAGAAAATTTTTCTCATTGTTTGATGAATTTGTTTAGTGTTTTTCCTTGTTCCGTAAGCAATTGGATGAAGTAAATACCTGGAGTTAATTCGGAGATGTCGATAGAAAATTGATCGTCTTGGCTAAAGACCTCTTCTGTTGAAATCAGTATTCTTCCGTTTATATCGGTAATTTCAAGACGTGCATTTTGATTTTTTAGTACATGAGGAAAAACAAATTTTATTTTTATTTCATTTTTTGCAGGGTTGGGAAAAACCACAAATTTGTGATAATCGGGAGTTTGGAGCAATCCGGTGGGATTACATACTACGGTGAATGTTCCGGCCTGTCCGGGGTTAAAACCTGAACCGCCTTGAACATCATAAGATGGATTAATTTGAGAAGGATTGCAACTTGGAACAAAAATTTTTATTCTTCCTCCGCTTCCGCCTCCGCCCTGGCCACCGTCGTTCCCCGGGGCGCTTGTTATGGTTTGTGATCCGCAAAACAAAGCACTGTAATTGCAAGTGGCTCCGTTACCTTTACTACCGCCAAATCCACCGTTTCCGCCACGTGCAGAAAGGTTCCCCGTGATGGTAGCACTTAATCCGGCCTGAAGAAGTATGCCCCCGCCGGAACCTCCACCTCCTCCTGACCCTCCTCCTGATCCGGCTGATAGTGTAGCCTCTCCGCAATCATCACAGCCGTCAGAACAGCATTTTGGGGAGATCCCACCATTGCCTCCGTTGCCCCCATTCATGCCATTTTCTCCGTTAACGGAAATATTTCCGTTAACAATTAGGGTGTCCTGGGCAACCAGCTTTACCATTCCCCCTCCATGCCCGCCACGACTGCCGTTGGAACCGGTATTGAATGAACGCCCACCTCCTCCGGCACCTGCACCGCCCGATCCTAATGAAATATCGCTTCCCGAAATCGTACCGAAAGCATTTCCTCCATTGCCTCCGTTGCCACCGGTCCCGCCAACTATGGGATAGGCAGGCGAGACATTCACCCCGGTTGAGGTATAGGAATTCGTTCCATTGCCTCCGTTAGCGCCTTTTCCGCCGTTTCCGCCATATGCTCCGCCGCCGCCTCCGCCTGCGCCCCCGCCTGAACCAATCATTCCGAATTCATCATTGTTGTTTTGACATTGTTGCTTAGGTCCTGAACCGTTTTGCCCGTCAGAACCCGGATTTCCACCACCGGTGCCGTTTCCTGCCAATCCGCCCTTACCACCATGTACCGTAACATGTCCGGTGTTGTCCTTATTACTGCATCCGTTCAAAGCCACGGCATCACCTGTGGTGCTGGTAACACTGGTTCCTCCGGCTCCGCCCAGACCTCCGGTAAAACCCGCATTATCGGCTATGATATTTCCTTGAATGACAATTTTTTTAGCATATACTTCCAATTTGCCGCACATACCATTACTGTAAGACATCACTACTACATTCACACCTGAAGGAATGACGAAATTCCCGCTTATGGAGTAGGTCCCCGATAAAAACATGTTGGAATTAATCACCACGTCGCCGGGTACAGAAGTAACGGTGCACTGGCTTCTGAGTAAAGTTGAAATAAAGCACCCTCCAATGAAAAATAAAATGATATTTTTTTTCATATTAATGATTGATGATGATTTTGGTTACGGATTCTTTTTGGTCGGAGAACTTCAAACGCAGGTTGTAAATTCCTTCAGAAAGATTGTTAAATTCCACTGAGATGATGTTTTCTTCCTCTTTTCTGAATGCCACAGGAACAGTTTGTCCCAAAACATTGGTAAGTTCAAGGTTTAATATTTCAAATTCGTTTATGTATTCAACGAAAAATTTATTTTGGCTAACAGGTGAAGGATAGACGAGATACCTGCCTTTAATTTCAGGGTTTTGAAGTGCAGTTGTGGTACATTGGGACGGGGGCAGGAAATTCACCACAAAAGTGTCTTTAATGCATCCTAAATTATCATGGGCATAATAGATAGTGGGCAGAGGAGGAGAAACCACCAGAGAGGATTGATGAACACCTATAGGGAACCAGTTTACCGATTCTTTCCATGAAGGTGTTAGCGTTAAGGACTGTCCGGGGCAAATGGAGTATGTTTTTTTTCCGCCGGCATTCTTCACGATAGTAAATCGATCGATGATGGCACCGGTGGAATCAATAAATTTTGCGTCGAGCCTATTGTGATTAATTTCGAGCAACATGGATCCGAAGATGGTATTGGATGCATAATGCATGACGGGATGGGGCCAGCCGCTGGAAGTTCCGCTTAATTTTCCGGAACAGCCCACTACGGCATAAACCGTACCTTTATGTGCTTTATTCGGTATGGTATGTTTTTGGTAGGGGCAATTCAAAGGATAATTACCGCCAGTGTTATCTTTTATCATAGAGGGTTGAAGGGAATTGGAATATCCATAATGGCTGTCGATGAGTTTGGAGCGCTCATAACAATGGCTGTGGCCGCATAAAACCAAATCTACCCCATGGTTTTCCAGGATGGGGAGGATATTTTGGCGCATATCTACAAGTTCACCGTCAAGGAAATTACTGTTATCGGAGTTGTGGCTTCCTTTGGTGTAGGGGGGGTGATGCCAGTAGGCAATGACCCAGGGCAGAGTATTGTTGGCAAGATCAGTTTGCAGCCATTGAGCCATGGGATCGTTGGGTCCACGGCCCTGATCATAGGAATCAAGTGAGATAAAGTGTATGTTTCCGTAATTAAAAGAGTAATAGGCTTCTGTTCCGGAAGGATGCCCTCCGGCTTGTCCGAGGGAGGGAAGGGTAAAAATATTGAAATAGGCGGGTGAAGGAGAGAAAGGCAGGTTATGGTTATAATCGTGATTTCCAGGTGCAGGCCACACCACGATGCGCCTCATCACGTCGCCATAAAGGTGATGTTGAAAAACATTCGATTGATATTCGCTGTCAAAACCGCCGTCATAAGCATTATCCCCAAGCCAAATCCACCCGTCGATGTGCTGATGGTTCGTGTGTTTTAAAAAACCGTTTTTTACGCGCGTTTGGTTGACGCTTCCAGTTCCGGCATCACCCACCACCCAGAATTTGTAATTCCCGTTTGAACCATAGGGGGGCATGGTGAAGAAATACATGGAAAAGGATGGAACAGTAAGGGTTTGATTGTTGGATGCAATAGCGTAATAATACTTTGTATAAGGTTGTAGTCCCGTTATTAATACTTCATGGTCTTTTACTTGAAGCGGATCATGGACTACGTTATTAAGGGAAGAGGGCATGGGGCCATAGAATACTTTTGAATCACAATTAGTGGTGGTTCTCCATTTAATCACAATACTGTTCGGGGTTGCTAAGTTGAGATAAGGCCCCCGATCCATAACTATCTGAGCTTTCATTAAGGAAATAACCAATGTTAAAAAAAGCAGAAAAACACGTGAAAAAAAACATCTCCAAACCATGGCTCCGTAAAATTAGATTCAACATGTAATCTTATTTGAAAACTCTTGTTAAGATTAAGTTAGGATAATGTTAAATAGTAAAATTGGTTTTAATCTTCTGTTTTATGCAAGTGTGCAAATTTCAGCATAAGGTGTTTTTTTCCTGCGGTTTCGAAATGTATGATGGCTCTGCTTTCCGGCCACGAACCGGTAATTTCAATCACCTTTCCTTTTCCGAATTTTTCATGAAAAATTATGTCACCGGCTTGTAGACTGCGGTTTAATTCTAAATCCACCCGTGAGTTTTTTTTCTGAATGAATCCATAACCGGGTTTGGTAAGGTTACCGGTGGATTTGTAAGAAAAAGGGTTGGAATTATTTGATATAAAAGATTTTCGAAGGGTATCCAAATAAGCTTGATCGAATTTTTTAAGTATTTTAATGTTTTCAAATTCCAGATATTCTTCGCCAAGTTCATCCAGAAATCGGCTGGGTTCGGAATATTGGAGTTCTCCGCGTTTGAAGCGGCTTTTGGCGTAACTAAGATAACATTCTTTTTTAGCACGTGTAACGGCCACATAGAATAATCTTCTCTCTTCTTCCATTTCTTCTCTGTTCCCTATGCTCAATTGTCCGGGAAATAAATTTTCTTCCATTCCTGCCACAAAAACATGGTTGAACTCAAGACCTTTGGCAGAATGGATGGTCATGAGTTTGATTTTTGTTGCGGCATCTTCTTCCGAACCCAAATCGGCATTGGTCATCAGGCTGATTTCACCTAAGAATTCATCCAGGGTTCGGAAATTTTTTTCCTCGCCTTGGGCAAGATTTAAAGAAAGCTCTTTTTCTTCAGCAGTCCTCTCGCTCACGCTGAATTCCTTCAATCCGTTCAGTAGTTCCATCAGGTTGTCGAAGCGGTTAACGCCTTCTGGAGTTTTATCTTCATGAAGTTCCTTATACAGTCCGCTACGGGTGATGATGGCATTACCAAGGGAATAGGCATCCTGAATGTTTAATTGAACTTGAAATGAAAGGATCAAATTCGTGAATTCTTCCAGTTTTTGAAGAATAGGTTCTGAAATATTCAATTTTAATTCGCGGGCATTTCTGGCAACAAAAAACATGGATTGATTATACTCGACCGATGCCACCAGTAATTTGTCGAGGGTAGCTTGTCCTATACCGCGGGTCGGGAAGTTCACCACACGCTTAAAGCTTTCATCGTCGTGGGGGTTCACAACAAGTCGGAAATAGGCCAACGCATCTTTGATTTCCTTTCTTTGATAAAACCCAATACCGCCGTAAATAATGTAGGGCAGATTTAATCGGCGCAGGGCCTCTTCAATGGGCCTGGATTGGGCATTGGTGCGGTACAGAATTGCCACGTCGCCGAAATCAACTTTTTCGGAAAAATGCAGGAAATGAATTTGGTTGGCAATTTTATATCCTTCTTCATTGTCGGTTTGTGCAGTAAAAACCTTAATGGGCTTCCCGCGTTCATTTCGCGTGTAAACATTTTTGGGTAATTGATAGTGATTGTAGGAAATAATTTTGTTGGAGGCATTAACAATGGTTTGTGTACTTCGGTAGTTTTCTTCGAGTTTGAAAATTTGCGCTTCCGGATAATCTTTCTGAAAGTGGAGTATGTTTTTAATATTGGCACCGCGAAATGCATAAATGCTCTGTGCATCGTCACCCACCACACAGATATTCAGGTGGCGGTCGGCAAGTTGGCGAATAATGACGTATTGTGAAAAGTTAGTATCCTGATATTCGTCCACCAAAATGTATCGGAATTTATTTTGGTATTTCAGTAACAAATCGGGATTATCGCGAAGAAGGATGTTGGTGTTGAAAAGCAAGTCGTCGAAATCCATTGCCGACGAACGAAAATTCCTTTTCTGATATTCCAGGAATATTTCACCCAACAAGGGCTTTTTGGATTTCATGTCGTCCTCATAATATTCCGGTGTATTGAGGTATTGTTCGGCACTGATGAGTTTGTTTTTGGCATCGGATATGCGGTTTAATATAAGTGAGGGTTTGTAAATTTTATCGTCAAGTTGTTTTTGTTTGACAATATCTTTGATGACGCTCAGCGAGTCTTCGGTGTCGTAAATGGTAAAGTGCGGAGGATAGCCAATCCGTTCGGATTCTATTCTTAGGATTTTGGCAAAAACACTGTGGAAGGTACCCATCCATATGTCTTTAGATTTGGAAATGCCCACCAATTGGGAGATGCGATCCTTCATTTCTCTGGCGGCCTTGTTGGTAAAAGTCAGGGCAAGGATATTTCCCGCAAATACACCGTTATGGATGAGCCAGGCAATGCGATGCGTCAGCACACGGGTTTTGCCCGACCCTGCACCGGCCAATACCATTACCGGACCTTCCGTTGCCAGGACTGCCTGGCGTTGGGCTTCATTGAGGGAGCCAAGGATGGAATCTGCCAACATTCATTCAAATTTCGTAAAGAAATATGAAAAAGCCCGAAAATTACGGGCAGATTTTTTCAACATTTCTGAATTCGTAATAAAAAAATTATTTTTATTTTTATATTACCCCACGATGTTGTCAATTAAATCATCATCGGCGATGTTCGGTAGGGTAACGAGTAAGTCGGGGGTTCTTTCCATTTCTCGGCGGATGGCAAAAAGGGCTTCTTTATTTCGGGCCCATGCCCTACGGGCGATGCCGTTGTTCACGTCCCAAAATAGCATGCGTTCTAGATGGATGTCGGCATCATCGGTTCCGTCGAGCACTAGCCCGAAGCCGCCGTTAATGGCTTCGCCCCAACCTACGCCTCCTCCGTTGTGCAAACTTACCCACGTGGCCCCGCGGAAAGCATCGCCCACAAAGTTTTGTATGGCCATATCGGCAGTGAAGCGACTTCCATCATAAATATTGGATGTTTCGCGATACGGGGAATCGGTACCGCTTACGTCGTGATGATCGCGGCCTAGCACCACCGGCCCTTTGATAATTTTTTTCCGGATGGCATCGTTAATTGCTTTGGAAATTTTAATGCGGCCTTCGGCATCGGCATAGAGGATGCGTGCCTGAGATCCCACCACTAAATTGTTTTTCATGGCGTCCCTTATCCAGATGATGTTGTCTTGTAACTGATTTTTAATTTCGGAAGGCGCATCGGTGAGCATTTTTTCCATGACCTCAAGGGCAATTTGGTCGGTAATGGCCAGGTCTTGCGGGTCAGCCGAGGTGCAAATCCAACGGAAGGGACCGAAACCATAGTCGAAGCACAAGGGGCCCAGGATATCCTGAACATAACTGTTGTAGCGAAATTCGGTTTTTTCTGCGTCCTTAAATACGTTTCCGCCAGCCCTGGATACTTCAAGCAAAAAAGCGTTTCCGTAATCAAAAAAATACATGCCCTTTTCCGCAAATGCATTGATGGCGTTAATTTGTCGTACAAGAGATTGATAAACATGCTTTTTAAATTCTTCTGGGTCTTTGGCCATCATTTCACGGCTTTGTTCAAAACTAAGACCGACAGGATAATATCCTCCCGCAAAAGGGTTGTGTAGGGAAGTTTGATCGGAACCGATATCGACCGTGATATTTTCTTTTAGCAAATACTCCCATAAGTCCACAATATTTCCCAAATAAGCAAAAGAAATTGGGTTCTTTTTGGATTGGGCTTCCAGAACTTTGGATTTTAAAACTTTGAGGTCGTCTATGATCTCATCAACCCAGCCTTGGCTATATCGCTTATAAGCCGCTTCAGGATTGATTTCGGCTGTTATGGAAACCAGTCCGGCAATTTTAGCAGCTTTTGGCTGGGCACCACTCATTCCTCCGAGGCCGCTTGATACGAAGAGCTTTCCTTTGCGGTCGTTTTCATTGGGAAATTTCTTGCGGGCGGCGTTCATGATGGTGATGGTGGTGCCGTGCACAATACCCTGCGGCCCGATATACATATAGCTTCCCGCTGTCATTTGGCCGTATTGTGTAACGCCAAGCGCATTGTATCGTTCCCAGTCGTCGGGTTTGGAGTAGTTGGGTATCATCAGACCGTTGGTAACCACAACACGGGGTGCATG
>JAOAHO010000040.1 GCA_026415195.1 Bacteroidia bacterium
AGATGTGTATAAGAGACAGGCACCAGGACGTGCATTTTTGATATAAATCAATGTCAAACCCGAGGTTTGTGCCATCTGCATGAATGGCCGTTATCAAAAATTCCCCGGCCCCCAACTCCTGAGCTTCTTTTAACCAATATTCAAGAGATTTGCCCGTTGGCTTTTTGCCTCCATGACTATAAACCATGTAGTCATTTATTTCTTTAAGCGTATCCACCGCCACAACAACGCTTTGTGAACCCAATTTGGAGGAAAGCATCCTGATCAGCTCAGGATTTTGCAGGGCCGCCGAATTAACGGATATTTTGTCGGCACCATACATCAGGAGCGCTTCTGCATCCTGAACCGATGCTATGCCACCGCCCACCGTAAAAGGTATATCCAACACCTCAGCCACTTCCTTTATCCATGAAAAACGCGTGTGCCTGTTTTCCAGTGTTGCAGAAATGTCTAAAAACACCAGTTCGTCTGCGCCCCTTTTTGCGTAATGCTCGGCCATTTCTGCAGGAACACCCAAGTCTTTAAGTCCTTCAAAATTTACCCCCTTCACCACACGGTTATTCATTACATCCAGGCAAACAACAATCCTTCGCTTCAACATATTTCAGAGAGCTTTTTTAAAAATTGCCCGTTTTCATATAAGGCCTTTCCGACTATGGATGCATGGCAGCCAAGCGATCGAAGCGTAATAACATCTTCTATTCCTGCTATACCTCCCCCTGCAATCCATTTAAGTGTAGGAAATTTTTGAATTAAATCTGCATAAAACGAAGCACGAATCCCCGATAGCGTTCCGTCTTTTGAAACATCGGTGCATGCAATATACTTTAAGCCATAATCCAACAATTCCTGTATGATTTCCTCGGGATTTTTTCTGAACGACTTCTCCCAACCCGACACCATAAGATTTCCGTCTTTAATGTCGGCAGAAAATATAATTTTTTCTTCCGAGAATTGTGCGATTAAATCTTTCAGAAGAGCTGGATTTGAAGCCAATGCAGACCCCATGTTTACCTTGCTTGCTCCGGAATCCAACCACGCCCTTACGTCATCAAGGGTTCTGATTCCGCCCCCAACATCAACCACCAATCCGGTTTTAAGGCAAATTTCTTCTACTGTTTTCAGGATGGTGGATTTTCCGCTCCTTGCGCCCTCCAAATCCACGATATGAAGATGCGTAAATCCCCATGATTTGAAATTTTGTGCAAACTCAAGCGGCGTACCTTCATAAAAAGTTGCCTGTTCATAGCTTCCCTTATAAAGCCGCGCAACTTTGTTTTGATAAATATCAATGGCAGGAATGACGATCATTTAAGTTTCTTTCAAAAAGTTATTTAATAATACCAGTCCCCATTTTCCGGACTTTTCAGGATGAAATTGTACTCCCATAAAATTATGTACTTCCACTGCGGCTGTGAAAAAAGTTTTTTCATAGCAACATAAGGCCGATGTATGCTTTCCTGGAACCATTGCATAAGAGTGGACAAAATAAAAATCAGTGTTTTCGGGAATGCCTTTAAAAAGACTTCCTTTAAGATCATAAACAGCATTCCATCCCATATGAGGAATTACCGGAACATCATAAAACTTTTTAACCTCTGCATCCAACAGATTTAATCCCGGTTTACCTGCTTCCTCCAGGAACGAGCCCATAAGCTGCATGCCCAGGCAAATTCCCAAAAAAGGCTTTCTATATTCTTGGATAAACGAAATGAGGTTTTGTTGTTCAAGTTTTTGCAGGGCGCTCAGAGCATGTCCTACACCGGGAAAGATAATTTTATCTGCCCGGCTTAATTCTTCCGCATTCGCAGACACAAAAGGGACAACTCCACACCGTTCTAATGCTTTTCTGACGGAATAAACATTTCCTGCACCGTAATCTATAATTCCGACTTTCATATTTGTCCTTTCGAGCTGGGTAATCCGGATACACCATAGTTACTGCCGAATGCCATTTTCATGGCTCTTGCTGTTGCTTTGAAAATGGCTTCTGATTTATGATGATTATTAGTACCATAGGCATGAACATGCAAGTTGCAACGGGCATGATTTACAAAAGACTTAAAAAAATGCTCTATCATTTCAGCAGGCAATTCGCCCAGTTTTTCACAGGTAAAAGTTACGTTCCACACCAGTTCGGGTCTTCCGCCAAAATCCATGCTCACTTTGGCTTCCGATTCATCCATCGGAAGCACAAAACCATATCGGCCAATTCCCTTACGGCTTCCTAGTGCTTTGTCTATTGACATTCCCAACACGATGGCCACATCTTCCGTTGTGTGATGGGTATCAACATGAAGATCGCCTTCAGCGCGAATCAGGATGTCCATACCGCCATGAACCACCCACTGTTGAATCATGTGATCCAGGAATCCTATGCCCGTGCGGATGTCGGCCTTGCCGCTACCGTTAAGATTTATTTCACAATATATGTTTGTTTCATTGGTTTTTCTTTCAGTTTGAGCCCTGCGATGGTTCCCTTTCAAAATTTCGTAGATTTCTTTCCATCCTTTAACCGAAAAATCTGCATCAGGGTCTGCCACATCGGTAATTCGAATGGAACGTGCACCAAGATTTTTTGCTAGCATCACATCTGTTTTTCGGTCTCCGATGACAAAAGAATTTTTCAAATCGTAGCTACCATAAAGGTATTTGGTGAGCATTCCGGTGGCCGGTTTTCGGGTTGGCAGATTCTCGTGTTCAAAAGAACGGTCGATGCATATTTCGTTGAACACAATCCCTTCGTTTTCCAGAAAAAGAAGCAATTTGTTTTGTATAGGCCAAAAAGTGTGCTCGGGAAAAGATGGGGTTCCAAGTCCGTCCTGATTTGTTACCATGACCAATTCATAGTCCATCTCCCGGGCAATTTTACCAAACCAACGAAATACGCCAGGCAAAAACTCCCATTTTTCGAAAGAGTCTATCTGAAAATCTTCCGGTTCCTTTATCAGTGTTCCGTCTCTGTCAATAAAGAGCACTTTTTTCATAAAAGTTCTTTTTTTGGAGTATTTTATAAAATTCTTTAGAGTATTTTATAAATAAATTATTTTCTTTAACCGTTCCTATTGAGACACGGAAGGCGTCGGGAATTTGCGATGAACGATCACGAACAATGACACGGTGTTTTTTTAAGTGGTTTTGCCATTCAGAAGCAACAGCCGATTCGACCAAAATAAAATTAGCTTCAGAAGGATAAATTTTTTTGACCGGGGGAAATCCGGTCAGAAATTCCTCTAATCTGTTTTTTTCTTTGATAATGGTGTTCACGTATTGATAAAAATTTTTCCGCGACGTCCTCAATGCTTTGGTAGCAGCCTTTATGGAGGGGCTTCCGATATTGTAGGGGGGTTTAATCGCCGTTAACATAGAAATGATTCTTTCGTTAGCAAACGCCATGCCTATGCGCGCCCCCGCCAAGCCCCATGCTTTGCTTAAGGTTTGAATCACAATAAGATTAGGATGCCTTACGATATACGATAACAACGATTTTTCCTTGCAAAAATCAATGTATGCCTCATCCACCAAAACCACTCCGTCGTATTGATCCAAAACTTTCTTGATGTCGGTGAGCGTATTTCCTGTAGGATTATTCGGAGAGCAGAAAATCATCATTTTTGGCCGTTGTTTTTCAATGCTTCGGATTATGTTGTCAACGTCCAGCTGAAAATCGGGCGTACGTAGCGGCACCTTCAAAACACGCAACATGTTCAGACGTGCCAGCACCTCGTACATGCCGTAGGTTGGAGGGCAAATTAATATTTTGTCTTTTTTGGGTTCGGCAAACAACCGCATGCATAAGTCCAGCACCTCATCGCTTCCGTTACCAAGAAGAATATTTTTCGGTGAAATTTTTTTTATTTTTGAAATTTCCTTTTTCAGTTCCGATTGATACGGGTCGGGGTAACGGTTCCAAATTCCAAAGGGACTTTCGTTGGCATCAAGAAAAATATAATTTTTATTATTCTTGGCTAAAGAACGAGCAGATGAATAAGGTGTCCAATTGTTCAAATCAGGACGAAAGGAAACGGGGCTGTTTATTTTCATAGGTTTTCCAATCTTATTTGAATGGCCTTAGCGTGAGCATGCAGACCTTCGGCTTCGGCCATGGTTATGGCATACGGCCCAAGGTAATGGATGCCTTTTTTGCTGATTTCCTGAAAACTAATGGTTTTCACGAAGCTTTCAACCGTAACCCCCGACCATGCAGCTGCGTAGCCCGAGGTTGGCAGGGTGTGATTCGGGCCGGTGATATAATCTCCCAAGGGTTCAGTGCTGTATGGGCCTATAAAAACCGAACCGGCATTCCAAACATTATGGACAAAGGTTGATGCCCCGCTCATGTGAAGGATAAGATGTTCCGGAGCATAACGATTACTAAAATCAAAACACTCCTGCAAGTTTTTTAATACTATCAACCGGGAGTTTTTCCAGGATATTTGAGCAGGTGAGTGGATTCCAAGCACGGAAAGTTGTGTTTTTGCTTCATGACTAACACTTTTGGCGAGATTCAGAGATGTGGTCAGCATCACCGATTGGCTTTCGGGACCGTGTTCGCATTGCGATAGCAGATCGGCAGCCACCCAGGAGGGATTAGCCCTGTCGTCAGCAATAACCAAAACTTCGCTAGGACCTGCAGGTAAATCGATGGATACCCTTCCTTGGATTAAAGCATACTGCTTGGCTGCCGTTACCCAGGCGTTTCCGGGGCCGAAAATTTTATGAACCCGGGGAACAGATTGCGTGCCAAGCGCCATGGCCGCCACGGCTTGTACTCCGCCACATAAATATGCGGTTTGTATGCCACACAAATCAAGGGCAAAGGCTATGGCCGGATGAAGGGTTCCTTCCCGGTTAGGCGGGGTGCACACAACTACATCCTTGCACCCGGCTATACTTGCAGGAATTGCCAGCATGAGGACTGTTGAAAACAAAGGGGCTCGGCCACCCGGAATATAAAGCCCAACAGGGCTTATTGGTGCTTTCTTTTTCCAGGCCCGCACTCCATCGGCTTGTTTAATTATTGCAGTGTTGTTTTCAAATGTTTTGTAATGAAAATTAAAAATATTTTTATATGCCAGCTGCATGGCATTGCGTAATTCTTTTGGAGTGCGTCGGGATAATTTTTTAAGTTCGTTTTTGCCGATTATAATTTTTTTCAAATTCACTCTGTCATATTTTCGGGTAAGTTCAATCAGGGCCTGGTCTCCATCTTTTTCGACTTTTCTAAAAATTTTTGATATCGTGCTGATGTCGACCAAGCTGGAAGAGGGTCTTTCACATAATTTCTTTTGAAGTGTGCTGTCGGGGTATATGATAATTTTTGCCATGTCAGATGACCATTTTTTCAATTGGTATCACAAGTATGCCCTGAGCTCCTTCTTCTTTCAGGCGGCTTAACAAAGGCCAGAAATCCTTTTCCGGTATCACCGAGTGCAGGCTGCACCAGCCCTCCATAGCCAGAGGCAAGACTGTTGGCGATTTCACTCCGGGCAATATTTTCGAAATGGTTTTTACTTTCTCTGTTGGACAATTGAGCATAATATATCTGTTCTTTTGGGCATTCATGACGGATTGTATCCGAAAAACCAAGTCGGTTGCCATTTTTTTTATTTCTTTGTTAAGATTCTTGCAGCCCACCAGCACCGCATAGCTCTTCATAACGCATTCTGCCTCCTTCAGCCCGTTCATCAGCAGGGTGCTTCCCGTGCTTACAATATCAAAAATTCCGTCGGCTAGGCCCAAAGAAACGGATATTTCCACGCTGCCACGAATTTTTTCAATTTTCACCGGTATGTTTTTTTCTTTAAAGAATTTTTCCAGTATGTTCGGATAGGACGTGGCGATTTTTTTGTTACGAAAAAACTCCGGAGAATCATAGGTTTGTTCTTTTGGTATGGCCAGTGAAAGCCTGCAGTGGCCAAAATCCAAAGGACACAAAATATCGACCGGGTTACCTTTTTCTTCCAAAGTATTCAGGCCGACAATTCCGGCATGGGCTACGCCGTTCTCCACATATTCGGGAATATCGTCGTCGCGAAGAAAAAGAATTTCCATCGGCAGCCCTTCTACTACTGCTCTGAGTGCCCTGTCGCCAAAACGAATCTTGATGCCGCTTTCGCCAAGGAGCCGAAGGGAATCTTCCGTGAGCCTTCCGCTTTTCTGAATGGCTAGTTTGAATATGTTATTTTCATGATTCATAGTGAAATTATTTAAAATAAAAAACCCGGCTTAAGGCCGGGCTCTTTCAGGTGTAAAAAGATCACACGTCCGAGCCCGGACAATGTCGGAAAGCTTTATGGCAATGTTGCATTGAGTTCATTTTTGACAGCAAAATTATTTAAAAGATTTAACTAATCAAAACTTATTCTTTTCTTGGCAAATACATTTCCTGAATTCCCCTTTTTTCTGATAACAAAAAACCCGCCTCGGTTTAAGATAAGGCGGGCTAAAACCATGGCATGTTTTTACTTTTTTAGTTAGTGCTTTCCGATTCCTGAATCAAAACTTCGCGAATTTTATTTTCTATTTCATCGGCCAGGTCAGGATTTTCGGTAAGCAAGAGTTTTACGGATTCTTTTCCTTGTCCAAGCTTGGTGTCGTCATAGGCGAACCAACTGCCGCTTTTCTTAATGATGCCTTTTTCAACTCCAAGGTCGATGATTTCGCCAAGCCGGGAGATGCCCTCACCAAAGACGATATCGAATTCTGCCTGACGGAAAGGAGGTGCCACTTTGTTTTTAACCACCTTCACGCGCACCCTGTTGCCCACCACGTTTTCACCTTCCTTTATCTGGCTGATCCGTCGGATGTCAAGACGGACAGACGCATAGAACTTAAGGGCATTTCCTCCGGTGGTGGTTTCGGGATTACCGAACATTATTCCGATTTTTTCGCGCAATTGATTAATGAAAATACAGCAGCATCCGGTTTTGTTGATGGTGGCTGTGAGCTTTCGGAGGGCCTGACTCATAAGACGTGCTTGCAGACCCATTTTGCTGTCACCCATTTCGCCTTCTATTTCAGCTTTCGGAGTGAGGGCCGCCACGGAGTCGATGACAACTAAATCAACAGCACCACTGCGGATAAGGTTATCGGCTATTTCAAGACCTTGTTCTCCGTTGTCGGGCTGGGAAATCAGGAGCGATTGTACATCCACTCCGAGTTTTTCGGCATAAAAGCGGTCGAATGCATGTTCTGCGTCGATGATGGCAGCTATTCCGCCGTTTTTCTGAACATTGGCTATGGCATGGATGGCAAGTGTGGTTTTTCCTGAAGATTCAGGCCCATAAATTTCCACTATCCTGCCTTTCGGGAATCCGCCTACGCCCAAGGCCAGATCAAGGGCTAAAGAGCCTGTTGGGATGACTTCGGTTTGTTCTATTCTGAAATCTCCCAAGCGCATAATGCTGCCTTTTCCGTATGTTTTTTCCAAACGGTCGAGGGTCATTTGAAGAGCTTTCAGTTTTTCAGAAGCAACGCTTTTCTTTTCGTCTTGTTTTTCCATAACCTCAGAATGATTGTGTTCTTTCGCCATAAAATTAGAATTTAAAGTTTGACATGATGTTGTTTTTTATAAACGTGATTTGAACCACGATGCAAAATTAGGGTGGTTTTTAACAGATCATTGCCACGATTTATAGCAAAATTGTTAAAACCGTAAAAAAAATGGGGTTGGCTGATTGAAATGTTTTAATAAAATAAAAAATAAAAAAGGGCTAATTCCATTTCCCTTTAACTTCCAGGACAAACTCGGGAATAGTAACAAGAAATTCCTTTTCGTCGAAAAGACGCTTAAAAATATAATACCCTCTCATTTTTCCAAATTCAGACTTTAAATCGCATCCGCTATTGTATGTGTAGAACTTACCTGGTTCCAATATAGGCGTTTCACCCACTACGCCTTCACCATCCACCATTCGTTTTTCGCCCAGGGAGTCGGTTATTTCCCAATGCCTGCGTAAAAGCTGAACGGTAAAAGGACTATGGTTTTCAATGGTAATGAAATAAACAAAAAAATAGAAATTATTTTTAGGATCACTACGCTCAAACAGAAATCTTGATTCCACCGATACCCTGATATCGTGGGTGGTGATGCTTACCATAATTAACGCAAAGGTAAGAAAATTATTCAAAAAAAGCCAAGGTTGTTATGCCCCCAGTAATCCTGTCGCCCGGCTTGACACAAACCCTGCAAGAGAGGGGTAAAAAAACATCCACTCTGGAACCGAATTTAATAAATCCCATTTCATTGCCCTGTATGGCCAAGTCTCCGACATTGCAATACCAAACGATTCTTCGGGCAAGGGCTCCTGCAATCTGACGAAACAGCACGTCGCCCTTTGCGGCTTTAATGCAAATTGTGGTGCGTTCGTTGTCTGAACTGCTTTTGGGCTCCCATGCTGCCAGAAATTTTCCGGGATGATATTGAAAATAAGTTATGCTACCACTTACGGGATAACGATTTACGTGTACATCAAATGGCGACATGAATACAGATATTTTGATACATCCCGTTTTTAAAAATTCTGGCTCTTCCGTCTTTTCCACCACCACCACTTTGCCATCGGCCGGGGAGATAATGGCATTTTCGTTCAAAACGGTTTTTCTTACCGGATTTCTGAAAAACTGAAGCACCAGCCCTAAAACGATTAAGACCAAAAAAATGGCGGCATAGGTTACATACGGAAATTTTGAATAGAAAAAAGAGGACATTAATGCGATTATTAATCCAAACACCAATGTCCAGGACAATGTTGGAACGCCTTCACGATGTAGCCTGTAAGCCATAACTACAATTTAACCACGTGCCAAATATACGTTTTTTGTTCCCTGAAAAAATAAATGCCTTTTGTCCGGCAGGCACGTTCATGGTTCATAATAAACACCGCATCACACTCCTCATCAATTCTTGGAAGTAATAGTCTTTCAAAATAATAGGCTTCCTTGCCCGTCGTATCTGATAACAAATAATGTATAACGTTATAGGTACCGACCCTGGTTGCTTCATTGATAAAGGATATCCCGTTTGATTTATTGACGTAACCACGGCTTGTTCTTACCCATAACCTGACTTTAAATGGCGGAAAAGCAAAAAGCTTATGATTTTGCGTAAACAAATACGCCTGATATTTTGCGGCATATCTGATTAAGATGTTTTTGTCGGCAAAGCGGCCAAGAGTTAATGAAAGAAACAAAAAAATGAAATGAACAAACAAAAAAATTAACATTACATTCCCTGCACTCAAAAAGCCGCTATATTTGTTTTTCACGATATAAAGATATGCATTATTTGTCCAGAACTACCATTTTATTGGCCTTTGTTGCCTTTTTGCATCAGGTTTTAGCACAATCCGGCAAAAAATTGCTTACAGTTAAAGATGCCGTCCTGAAGTCTAGAAGCGAATTCTCGCCCGAGCGACTTCAGTGTGCCTCCTTTTTGTCAGGAACTTCTTATTTCTCCTTTTGCCAAAAAAACACGCTGTATTTGATGAATACAACGACACTTAAAGCATCCCATTTCATTTCGCTTTCAGCACTAAATAAGTTATTAATAAAATATTCCAAAGACACATTAACGACTTTTCCGAATATTGCGTGGAAAAATGAAAAAGAGTTTTCGTTTGTATTCGGAGATAAGAAATACGTTTATTCTTCCGGTGCGCTTTCGGCCACAGAACCCGATAAGCCCATTACTGAAGAACATCTGGACGAGTATGAAAAAGGAAAAAAATATTGCTTCATCAGAAAGCATCAGCTTTATGTTTTCCACAATCAAAAAGAAATACAAATCACCGAAAATGGTTCTGAAGAATTGGTTTATGGACAGAGCGTGCACCAAAATGAATTCGGGATTTCGAAAGGAACTTTTTGGTCTCCGAAGGGAAATTACCTAGCTTTTTATAAAATGGACCAGTCCAGGGTTTTTAAATATCCCATCATTGACTGGACACCCTACCCCGCAACTCCGCGCACGCTGATATACCCCATGAACGGAACCACCAGCCATACTGTTTGGGTGGGAGTTTACTCTTTGAATGAAAATAAAACGATTTATTTGCAAACCACGCCGGACGATCATTATCTGACCAATCTTTCCTGGACTCCGGATGAAAAATTTATCCTTTTAGCGGAATTAAATAGAGAACAAAATCACCTAAAATTAAATCTTTATGATGCTTTGAGCGGTAAGTTTTTAAAAACGCTTTTCGAGGAAAAAGACGAAAAATATGTGGAACCTTTGCATCCGGCTCTCTTTTTGGACGACGGCACATATCGGTTTATCTGGCAAAGTCGGCGGGACGGCTATAACCATCTTTATTTATATGATTTGAACGGGAATTTAATCCGGCAGATTACCAAAGGGCCTTATGAAGTGAAACAGGTTTATGGAATTGACAAGAATAAAAAATTTATATACTATACTTCCAATGAAGGAAATCCTATCGGTCAAAATATTTATAGGGTATCGCTTAAATCGGGAAAAGCAGAAGCCTTAACCCGCGGTCAAGGGTCTCATTTTCCGGTTTTCAACGATGACATGAGTGCTATGCTGGATGTATGGACATCTATTGATGTCCCCAGAGTTACAGAACTTTATAACCTTAACACACTTAAGAAAATCACATTATTAAAATCGGATAACCCGCTTAAAGAATATGAATTGGGCAGATGGCGCGTGTTTACCATTAAATCGTCCGACGGTTTTGATTTATATTCCCGAATTTTTTATCCCCCGTCTTTCGACAGTGCCAGACGATATCCGGTTCTGGTCTATCTGTATAACGGCCCCCACTCTCAAATGGTCACTGACACTTGGATGGGCGGGGGCGAGGTGTGGTATCAATATATGGCACAAAAAGGCTTCATTGTGTTTACCATTGACGGCAGGGGCACTTCTTACAGGGGAAAGGAATTCGAACAAAAAATTTTCCGGCAACTTGGAAAATACGAGATGGAAGACCAATTAGCCGGAGTGAACTGGTTAAAATCCAAACCTTATGTAGACACATCACGAATGGGGGTTTACGGTTGGAGCTACGGAGGATTTATGACGCTTTCTTTAATGACCCGGCATCCGGGTGTATTTAAGGCAGCGGTAGCTGGAGGGCCTGTGGTGGACTGGAGGTATTATGAAATTATGTACGGAGAACGTTATATGGACACCTATGATACAAACAGGGAAGGCTTTGAAGAAAATTCATTGTTGAACCATATCCAAAACCTAAAGGGGCGATTGCTGATAATTCACGGCGCCCTTGACCCCGTGGTGGTTTGGCAACACAGTATGTTGCTGCTAAGAAAAGCCATAGAAAAAGGTGTTCATTTTGATTATTATGTTTATCCGCATCATGAACACAATGTTTTGGGAAAAGACCGCGCACACCTGATGGAAAAAATAACGGACTATTTTATTAAAAACTTATAGAGCACTTTATAGATACCGATATTTTTTCTGTGGTTTATCCCCTCTTTTTGTGATGGCATATATTTAAGCAATTCATATCTTTATTAAATTTGTAGTATCATAAAAATCGGCCAAATAGTATTCGATGAATTTCCTTTAATTCTGGCGCCCATGGAAGACGTCAGTGACCCCCCTTTTCGTTCACTGTGCAAGATGCATGGCGCCGATTTAATGTTCACGGAATTCATCAGCAGCGAAGGGCTGATACGCAACGCCATCAAAAGCAAAAAGAAGCTGGATATTTTTGATGAGGAGAGACCAATTGGCATTCAAATTTTCGGTGGGGATGAGGAGGCCATGGCCATGTCGGCAGAAATCGTGGAGGCCGTTAATCCGGATTTGGTTGACATAAACTTTGGTTGTCCGGTTAAAAAAGTGGTCTGTAAGGGAGCGGGAGCCGGAGTGCTAAAAGACATCAAACTTATAGAACGCCTGACGAAGGCCGTGGTTAAAAGCACCAGGCTGCCGGTTACGGTGAAAACCCGCCTGGGCTGGGACGAACAATCCATCAACGTGGAAGAAGTGGCCGAAATGCTTCAGGATTGCGGCATACAAGCCCTTACCATACACGCCCGCACACGCTCCCAAATGTATAAAGGCAAAGCCAACTGGGAGTGGATTGCCAAAGTTAAAAACAATCCGAGAATTCGCATACCAATATTCGGAAACGGGGATGTGGACAGTCCTGAAAAAGCCATGGAATACAAAAACAAATATGGTGTGGACGGAATCATGATTGGCCGTGCTGCCATTGGTAATCCATGGATTTTTAACCAAATTAAGCATTATCGGAAAACAGGACAACTGCTTTCCCCGCCCACCCTAAAGGAAAGAGCTAATGCGTGCTTATTACATCTTGAAAAGTCTCTTCAATGGAAAGGAGAACGGGTTGGACTGATTGAAATGCGCATGCACTATGCCAATTACTTTAAAAACATACCCGGAATAAAACCGCTGAAACATATTCTGGTCACCTCTGATGATTTGTCGGAAATTAAAGAAACGCTGCATATTATTTCTGAATTGGATATGAATGTTATAGAAAAAGAACACTCGCTGAAGCAAATTGTTTAACTTTGAAATATGCGGGGTGTGGGCTTAACATACATATCTTTTCTGCTTTGTTTTTTTGCAGAGTCCCAAATTAGAATTAAAAATTTTCAGTTAAGTGTAGTGAATTCTACCGTTGGGAACCAATCGCCGCCCAGAGTGTTGGTGGAATTCCAAATTGCCAAAGGCCCCACCTGTCCTGGTTATGTAATTTACCATTCTTCCGATTCAATCTTTTTTTATCCTATCCATAATTATTCGGGAATTTGCGGAGATATAAACAACGACCAAAACGTCAGTTTTCTTCACGGTTCGCCTATTTACAATTCCAATAATTACTACAAAGTTGAATTGGTGGCCACAGAAACAAGCCCTGTTAAAAGGATATATGTAGGTGAAGCTTTGGTTAGCGGTGGCGTCTATGTCTATCCGAACCCTTGCAAGGAAAATAATATCCTGACGTTACGTTTTCTGAATATAAATTCAGACCGTGATTTTTACGGTAAAATCGTGAGTTTGCAAGGATTCCGGGATAGTGAATTTTTTGGAAAATCTATTGGAATGGAATTGAAAGTTTCGCTATCGGGGATTTCTCGAGGCGCCTACGTGATGTGGCTTACCGACGGTTTTGAAATATATCGTACCAAAGTGATTGTGAACGAATAGTTTTATTCTATTGCATCTTCGAGCTGATCAATTTTATCTTCTTTGTAATCACCCGATACCATCTCCAGTATTTTTCCGTTTTTATCCAATACAAAAAAATAAGGAATCTTATTATCCGAAATTCCCAGTTCCTGTTGAAGTTTTTTAACGTCAGTTTTTTCGGTGTCCAAAATATAATCCCAAAACTGCTTATCGGTACTGCTTTTGAATTCTTCAGCTATTTTTTTAAAACCGCTGATCATGGGAATAAAAACAAAATTCACATCGTATATTTCAGCAACATCAAATTGTCCTTTTTTTTCGGGTTTTTTCATAAAAGTATAATACAACGGGTTAAGCCATTTTTTCAGGGCGTCTTCGGCATGACGATGAAATGCAATACCCAGCACAGTGTATTTACCGTTCTTCTCGGGTACTGTATACTTTCTTTCGCTTAACATAACTCCGTTAATAGTAGGAAAAATTTTTCCCTTCTGAGAAAACAACAACTGACATAATAAAAATACAAAAATAATTTTTTTCATAAATTATCGAGTTTTTTTACTCTGTTTTCATGCCTTCCTCCCTCGAACGAAGCAGATAGAAAGTTCCTGACACATTCAACCGCAACAGAAGGTTCAATGAATCTTGCAGGTAAGGCCAACACGTTGGCATTATTATGTTGCCTTGCTAATGTGGCAATCTCGGGCTTCCAACAAAGTGCTGAACGTATTCCTTTGTGCCGGTTCATGGCCATGTTTATTCCGTTTCCGCTTCCACATATTACAATTCCTAGAGTATCGTCCGACATTTTGATCTCTTTTGCAGCTGCAGACGCAAAATCAGGATAATCACAAGAGTCTTCGGAGTAACATCCTACATCCACAAAACTCTGCTTTTGTTCAGTAAGAAATTCCTTAATAAATTCTTTAAGCTTAAAACCCGCATGGTCAGATGCTAAAATAATCTTTTGCATTTTAAACAAATCTTTTGTTCAAAAATAGTAATTAATGTTTATTAACGTCAAAAAAATAATGAACTGAAAAACAATGAATTATAAAACAAATTACCGGTTAATTATGTTAACAAAATATTATTAAACTATTAACATAAAATTGAAAAGATTTTTTGGCGGAAACAAAAATTGTTTCAATACGGAAATCAAAATAACTGTTCAGAGATTTTCTTTAATTATTACGAAAATATAATAAACATTGATTAATATGTAAAATAATTAACGTTAATAATACTTGTTATTAGAACAAGTATTGAAAATCAAAGTTTTATATTCGTAAATTTGTGAATTGTTTTTTAATAACTTAAAAATCAATACTTATATCAAAAAAATATCCACCTATTCACAGAGATATAAATAATCAATAAAAAATAATTTAAAATAAAAATGATAGTAGATATTAGCAAGGGATACGTTGAGGAAAGAATTGATTGGAATACCGACATTTGCAAAGAAATCAATGAACTTAAGAAACAAAAAAATGCCGTCTTACTGGCCCACTACTACCAAAATCCTGAAATTCAGGATATCGCGGATTATATTGGAGACAGCCTGGGGCTTGCAAGGAAAGCCAAAGAAGCTAAAGCCGATATTATTGTGTTTGCCGGCGTACACTTCATGGCCGAAACGGCAAAAATCCTTAATCCGGAATCAAGAGTTTTAATACCCGATCTTAACGCGGGTTGCTCATTGGCCGACTCCTGCCCTCCTGATGAATTTTTGAAGTTCAAGGAAAAATATCCCAACCATCTTGTCATCAGTTATATTAACTGTACGGCAGAAATCAAGGCTTTGTCAGATATTATTTGTACATCAAGTAATGCAGAGGTTATTGTCAGATCAGTTCCGGAAAATCAACCGATAATTTTTGCACCTGATAAGAATTTAGGTAAGTATATCATGAAAAAGACCGGCAGGAATATGGTGTTGTGGGAAGGAAGTTGTCAGGTACATGAAATTTTCAGTTTGGAAAAATTGAATTCTTTAATAGAAGAACATCCGGATGCTGAAATTATAGCACATCCTGAGTGTGAAGAACACATTCTGAAAAAAGCTCATTTTATCGGGAGTACGACAGCTTTATTAAATTATACCAGAAAAAGCAGCCATCATAAGTTTATAGTTCTGACAGAAACAGGAATTCTTCATCAGATGCAAAAACATTCACCTGACAAAGTTTTTATACCAGCACCTCCGAAAAATCATTGTGCATGTAATGAATGTCCCTATATGAAATTAAATACACTCGAAAAAATCTATCTTACATTAAAATATGAATTACCTGAATTAAAAATGGATGAAGAATTAAGAAAAAAAGCTGAATTACCCATTTTGAGAATGCTGGAAATTTCGGGAAATGCCGGATTATAGAAATTTTATTACATTTAGGTTTGGTTTTAAATGTTAAGAATATTACTTATAGTCTTTCTCGTTAACTGCAGATACCTTCTTAGTCAGCAAAATGTAAAGGATGGGTATGTCAAATACTATCATCCGAACGGAAAAGTCAGCAGTGAGGGTACATTAAGGAATGGTAAACCCGATGGTTACTGGAAAAATTATTATGAAAGCGGAATTATTAAGATTGAAGGTAACAGAAAAAATTTCCAATTAGACAGCTGTTGGAAATTTTATGATCCAAAAGGAAGAATCCAAAGAATAATGAACTACAAGGAAGGAAAGAAAAACGGTTTGGTATACTATTATGACACTTTGGGAAGGATTACCATGACGGAAGAATATCTGGACGATCTTCGTAATGGAAAACAAAAGAAATTCTACCAGAACGGAAAAATTCAATCGGTGATTCCTTTCAGAAAAGGAAAACAAGACGGTACTGGTTTTGAATATGATACTTCCGGAAATGTTATCACCATAATTCAATATCAAGGTGGAATTACGTTGGAAGTGGAAAAGATTAATCGCCGTGATGCCTACGGAAGGAAAGAGGGAGTTTGGAAGGAATTTGATGAAGATGGAAATCTGGTAAAGGAAATGTATTACAACTCTGATTCATTGAATGGTTTTGTAAAAATCTATGATAAAAAAGGAAACTTAAAATCAATTAAGAAATATGATAATGGTAAGGTACTTGAAAAAGCACCGGAAATACGGAATGTGGAAGTATTCAGATCTATTTACGAGGATGGAACTTTGCAATACGAGGGTGTGTATGATGAAGGAATTCCTATTGGTACGCATTATCACTACAAAAAAGTAATGCGTTGCGACAGTATGGAATACTATAATGATTCCATAGGTGGATATTACAAAAAATTAATTTGCAGACCCTATCCTGTACCCGATAGTGCCATTGAATATATGAATGGAAAAGTGATAGCAAAGGGAGCGGTGGATAGCGCACGTAATCGTATAGGTATTTGGATAGAATTGCATCCCACAGGGGAATTTAAAGCTAAAGGTTTGTATGCTGCAGGAAAAAGAATTGGAGAATGGAAATTTTATTATCCTTCAGGAAAACTGGAACAAGAAGGTAAATACGACAAAAAAGGACGTGCACAGGGTATATGGAAATGGTATCATGAAAATGGACAACTTCTCAGGAAAGAAAACTACGTGAACGGAAAAAGGGAAGGAGAAATAGAGGAATATTTTGAAAACGGAAAACTTTTCACGAAAGGAAACTTTTTTGACGATAAAAAAGAAGGTATCTGGATATACGATAATGGTGAGTATTATGAAATTGGAAAATACAGTGCCGGAGAATTAGACAGTATGTGGGTGGGGTATTACCTTCCAGAAAAAACAAAATACTTTGAAGGAGCCTATCAGGCCGGAGTTCCTGAAGGCCGACACGTATATTATTATCGTAACGGAAAGAAAATGGTGGAAGGAAGTTACCAGGGCGGCTTAAAACAAGGCGATTGGAAATTTTACGACGAATATGGATTTGTTTATTTAACCATTAACTATAAAGACGATATTGAAATTAAATGGCAGGGAATTAAAATTATACCAACCTACGAGCAAAGCTTGCGCACGTATAATATTCAAATTGATAAAAGCAAAACCCAAACCATAAAAAGCAAGCCGTGAACAATATTCCCTCCTTTGAAAATTTATTCAATGAATTTGATTATCCCATTCTAATTGTTGATAACAAAGCGAATTTCGTTTTCATAAATCAGACATTTAAAGAGAAATACATTTTTCTTTCTGATCAGAGGAATTTTTTTCAATCGTTTGTAAAAAATGGCATCGACTTTAATAAATGGATTAGCAGCGATCAGAAAGAAATTAAATTGAATGTTAACAATACTGAATTTATAGTGAAAAAAAATAACATTAACCTTAATGGCAGTACATTTTACAGAATTGAATTAATAATTCCTGAACTTAAGTATAATAAAAATAAAAACCTGGCTGAA
Organism: Bacteroidia bacterium; assembly: GCA_026415195.1. Taxonomy (GTDB): domain Bacteria; phylum Bacteroidota; class Bacteroidia; order B-17B0; family Aurantibacillaceae; genus JAOAHO01. Next base: position 17,564 of record JAOAHO010000040.1, read on the forward strand.
ATTACTACTTTATTGTCTAAACTAACCCCGGATAATGAGTTTTTTTATATTTATACTTATTTACCTGTTCCGAAATATCGATATGTAAGTGCAAACGTTGAAAAGATTATAGGATATGATGTAAATGAATTTTATGATAATCCTTTTATTTTAAATTCAAAAAACGTTATTAAAGATTCCGATTTTATTAAACATGAAGAAAAAATGCTTAATAGTTCTGAAGAAATACATGAAAGGAACATCTTAACATACTGTATTTATGATAAATATAACAATGTAAAATGGCTCCAGGATACATTCGTGCTAATAGGAAAAGAATCAAGAACTGTTTTCGGATTTGTCAGAGACATAACTGACATAAAAACAACACAAAACACATATTCAAATTTATTGGAAAACATTCCCGTTCCTTACATAGTTGTTAACCAAGATGGAATTATAATTTATGGAAACAAATTTTTCTTCGATTTAATGAAGGTTCAAAATCCTGAAGAATTTTTAAATGAAAAAAATTCTTACAAAAATTATTTATTGGAAGAATATTTTGAAGTGGCGAGTAAAAGGGTTAATAAAATTTTTAAAGAAAGGCAACCTACGGATTTTATTGTATATGAAATAAGAAATGCTCTTGGGGAAATTGTAAAAGTTCAGGTGCGTTCAATACCTATTTTGTATAATAACGAGCCCTGCATGCTCACAACAATGCTTGATTTATCAGTACTGGAAAAATATCATGAACAAAAAATAAAATCGGAATTGCTTGAAAAGCATAAAACCGAGCTCGAAGAAAAGATTAAAGAAATATCCGAGCTGAATAAAATGCTCGCGATACAAAAAAACCGTTTTGATGTCCTAATGAGCCAATCGGAATTTTTGATTTGGATAATAGATAAAAATTACGAATTCAAGTATTTTAATGATAATTTTATTGATAAATTTCTAAATAATTATTCATCCTGGCCCGAAATAGGAAAAACCGGAGCCGATTGTATTAACGATGAAAAACTAAAAAAGGTTTATAGAGATTTCTGGTACAAACATTACGAATTGGCTTTTAAAGGTGAAAAAGTAGAACTTGAAAAGGTAGATAAAGAACGGGGAACTGAAAATCCGATTGTCAGGATAATTAATTTATATCCGCTTTACAATGGAAACGGAGAAGTAATTGAAGTTGCTGGAGTGGCCCGGGACATATCAGAAAAAGTGATTTCTAAAAAGCTTTTGGCCATGCAATCGGCACAAATAAAATCAATAATCGATAATGGGCCCCATTATTACTGGAGTATCAATAAAAAGCAGGAACTTACTAGCTTTAACAGGAACTACGAAAAACTGCATTTTTCAATTTATAAACAAAAACCGGTTTTGTATTCCAAATTCAACAGAAGCAAGCTGAACCAAAACAACGGAGTATTGGATATCGTTGAAAAATATGAACGGGCATTTGAGGGAATTCAACAGGGTTTTGATGTTAAATTAGTACACGATAACGGGTTTGAACAATTTTTATCGGTATACATGATGCCTGTTTATTCAGAAGAAGGGGAAATTACCGAAATATCGGTAATGGCATTCGATATAACCGATAAAGTATCGGTTTTGCAGGAACTGAAAAATAACGAACAAAAACTCAATATTTCCCTTAAAGAAAAGGAAATATTGTTAAAAGAACTCCATCATAGGGTTAAAAACAATCTGCAGGTAATCAGCAGCATACTGAACATACAAACCCGTTTTTTACAGGACCATAAAGCCAAGGCCGTGATTGAAGAAACCAAAAACCGGATAAAATCTATGTCTTTGGTTCACGAAAATCTTTATAAATCAAAAGAATATAATTATTTAAATTTAAATTCATATCTGCGCGATATTTTTAATAATATTATTAATGGTTTTATTGAAAATGGTAATCAGATAGAGTTGGAATTCCATGCCGACAATTGCATGACTTCTACCGAAACCGCCATACCCCTGGGTTTAATATTTAATGAACTGATGACCAACGCGGTTAAACACGGGCTTAACCGGTCTAAAAACAAAAAATTTTTAAAGGTTGTTTTTTCAAATAATAAAAATTTATTAACTTTATCCGTAACTGACAGCGGACCGGGTTTTAAGGAAAATTATTTTGAAAACCCTGAAAAAATAAATAGTTTAGGTATGATACTAATAAGGGATTTATGTTACCAGATTGGGGCAAAGATAGAACTAAAGAACATCCCGGGAAATTGCAGTGTTTGTGTTAACTTTACCAACAAAAATGAATATGTCGGACATTAATCAGGAAGAAAAAATTTCGGTTTATATCGTTGAAGACGAAAGCATCGTGGCCCGCGACCTTGCTGGCTGTTTAACAAATTATAATTATGAAGTGCTTGGAATTAGCAACAATGGGCCTGATGCCGTTGAAAAAATCCTTGAACTTAAGCCCGATATTGTATTGATGGATATCATGATAAAGGGAACCATGAGTGGCCTGGAAGTGGCTTCCATAATTAAAGAAAAAGCCAACATACCCGTTATTTTCCTTACGGCCTATGCCGATGAGGCCACGTTAAACAAAGCAAAAATTTGTGAACCTTATGGATATATTTTAAAACCCTTTAAGGAAGCAGAAGTGCACTCTACCATCAAAATGGCGGTTTTTAAGCACAAACGCTTCAGCGAGATTAAAAAAGAAAGAGATTTTCTTTATTCTTTGGCCGAAAACCTGGATCCGAAAAGTAAAGACATTTTTATTCGTTCTTATGGTAAGCTGATGAAAATACAAAAGCCCGACATCCTCTTTGTTGAAGCGATGAAAGATTATGTGATTATTCATACAAAATTTTCACGATACACCATTCACAGTACCATGAAAGACATCGAGCAGAATTTGGGCCCTTCGGAATTTATCAGGGTGCACAGGTCTTTTATTGTGAATTTGGAAAAAATCGAAACCATTGAAGGGAATGAAATTTTTATAGAGGGTAATAAGGCCAGAGCCATACCAATTGGTGCAAACTACAAAGAAGAAGTTCTGAAAAGAATTAGAACCATTTAAAAATTTTTTTCCGTATCAAAATTTAAATTTGTATTGTGATTTACGATGTTATTGTCGTAGGGGCCGGTCATGCTGGTTGTGAAGCTTCCGCCGCTGCAGCCAATATGGGCATGAACACGCTTCTTATTACCATGAACATGCAAACCATTGGCCAAATGAGTTGCAACCCGGCTATGGGAGGTATTGCAAAGGGTCAGATAGTCCGTGAAATAGACGCACTTGGCGGATATTCAGGCGTTGTCTCAGACAAATCAGCAATACAATTCAGAATGCTGAACAGAAGCAAAGGCCCGGCTATGTGGAGCCCTAGAACTCAGAATGACAGGTTTTTATTCTCCTATTATTGGCGCCTGATGCTTGAACAAACACCAAACCTTTACTTTTGGCAAGACAGTGTAGAATCTTTAATCATTGAAAAAAATAAGATTTTGGGTGTTAGAACATTATTGGGCAAAGAATTCTTTTCAAAAACTGTTATTTTAACGAATGGAACTTTTCTAAACGGATTAATCCATGTTGGTGAAAAACACAATCCGGGCGGAAGAATGGGGGAAAAAGAATCAAAGGGAATAACAGAACAATTACAAAAACTCGGGTTCCGTACAGGAAGGATGAAAACCGGAACGCCCCCAAGGGTGGACGGAAGATCGTTAAATTACGATGCCATGGAGATACAACCCGGAGAAGAAAGTAACGAAGGATTTTCATATAAACCGCAACTGGGAACCATTTTTTTTCACCCTGAATTAAATCCTAACCCAAAAAAACAGTTGCCCTGCCATATAACTTATACTAACCCTAAGGTTCATAAAATACTTGAAAAAGGGTTCGACCGGTCGCCCATGTTTACAGGAAAAATTTCAGGTGTTGGCCCGAGGTACTGTCCAAGTATTGAAGATAAAATTTGCAGGTTTTCCGAAAGGGAAAGGCATCAGATTTTCGTAGAACCCGAAGGGTGGGATACAATTGAGGTTTATGTAAATGGTTTTTCCACTTCCCTTCCTATGGAAATTCAGGAGGAAGCCATTAGGCACATTCCCGGATTTGAAAACGCTAAACTTTTTAGACCTGGTTATGCTATAGAATATGATTATTTCCCTCCCGATCAACTTTATCATACACTTGAGACAAAAATCATTGAAAACTTATTTTTTGCCGGACAGATAAACGGAACAACAGGATATGAAGAAGCCGCTGGCCAGGGAATAATTGCCGGCATTAACGCTGCTTTAAAAGTTAAAAAAAAGCCTCCTTTTGTCTTAAAAAGGCACGAGGCGTATATTGGTGTATTAATTGATGACTTAATTACAAAAAGCACCAATGAGCCATATAGAATGTTTACTTCAAGATCGGAATATCGCCTTCTGCTTCGACAAGACAATGCCGATTTAAGGCTTAAAAAACACGGTTACGAGCTAGGATTAGTAAAAGAGAATGAATATATCGATTTTATGAATAAGTTAAATCAGATTGAAAGGGCAAAAGAGGTTATCAATAGAACCTCGATTGATCCGGATTTAATAAACAACATATTAAAACAATTAAACTCCTCAGAAATAATACAAAAAACAAAGCTAATTCAAATTATATCCAGGCCTGAAATTAGCATTAGTACCCTAATCGAAAAATCAGATAATATTAGGTGTTTATTTTTGGGATTGGATAAAAATGCAATTACCCAAGCAGAAATACAGATTAAGTATGCTGCCTACCTGGAAAGGGAAAGACTAATGGCAGAAAAAATGGAAAAATGGGAGGGACTTGAAATTCCCAAGAACATTGATTATTCAAAAATAAAATCCTTAAGCGCAGAGGGCCAACAAAAACTTATTCAACACAGGCCACACACTTTAGGACAAGCATCCAAAATATCCGGAGTATCTCCATCCGACATAGCCGTGCTTATGGTATATTTAGGAAAATAGTTCCACGTGGAACAATTTAATCCGTATGGCACAATTTCTTTTTTTAATGTATAATATCTAAAATCGATATTTAAAATCCAGATCCACGTTGAACAATTTTATCCAATTAACTTTATTTCATTTATTTTAAAATTAAATTTGATAAGAGAGTAAATATCGTTATAAGCATAACCACTTTGTTCCACGTGGAACACATTCCATAATTGATCTTCAAAAAATTCAATTAACCCAAAATTGTCATTAGGAGGGGCATTTTCTAATGGCGGTCATTAGAAATTTCTGTATATATCTCATTGAAAAACAAGCACTTAAGTTGCCTGATT
>JAOAHO010000003.1 GCA_026415195.1 Bacteroidia bacterium
AATCAGGCAACTTAAGTGCTTGTTTTTCAATGAGATATATACAGAAATTTCTAATGACCGCCATTAGAAAATGCCCCCTAATGACAATTTTGGGTTCAAATTATTCGAAGTGTAACAATCTCCACTACGCAACCAAAAATTAGCTACCATTTTACAATCCGACACAAACGCCATCAACAGATGATGGGATGGCCTGCCGCGCTTCTTGGGATTATATCCCTTCTTTGCTCCTTGTTGTTGTCCGTATCGGGTCAGAATACTGCTGTCAATATCTAAGGTAAAATTGTCAAAATGAAGATGAGTAAAAAACCAATTGAATAACGACAAAAACACTCTTTGGTTAGTGGTCTGGTCAAACTTATTGAAAAAGCGTTGGAAGGCCTTGTACCCGGCCATTCTTTTAAAGTTCCAAAACCTCCTTATCACCTCATCCTGCCGGGTTACCTCGGTATGTTCAAATTTGTTTGCACCACACCAAACACTGGTCATAAACTGTTTGATCAGTTGATGAGGTGGATAACCCCGATTACTCCCTTGTGGGGGAAGCGGCAAGTCGTTTAAACAAGCATCAAAATCCATTCTCTCCAGCATCTTGACCATCATCAATATTCCTGACCAGGGGGGTATTTCTTTGTCTGTAAATTCAATTTTGTAATCCATTTTTAAAGTAAGATTTTCTTTCGCTAAAAATCAATTAAATTTTAGAAGATTTGATATTAATAATTCATTGTTTTTCAAAAAGTTAACAACAAAAAATTCTAATGGCCGCCATTAGAAAATTAATCCTTATTGACAATTTTGGGTTTAAAAAATTGCACTTATTTGTTGAATCCAGCTTACTTTAAATTTATCTAAAATGTTTAAAAAGATAATTAATGACCCGTCGGTAAAATATAAAATTCATTTATGTCAGTTTCAGGACATGGAATTTAATTTAGGATTACATTAAAAAAATTATTATGAAAAAAAATTTATTCAAAGCATTATAATAACTATTATTTAAAATTACGGCAATTTAGAATTTTTACTCTTTAAGTAACTTGAAAGAATGTTTTTCAATGGAACCGTCTTCCATAATTCTGTAGGTTTGGATTAAATACAATCCCTGAGGTAGACCTGCTGCAGGAATACTGTGATGGCCGGGAGGCAAGGTTCCTGAAGAGATCACAGTACCTTTAATATCAATGAATTCATAACGTACAAAAGCGCCGTTCATAATAAAAAACTGATCTTTTGCAGGGTTGGGATAAACCAATACGGATGATTTTTGGATAAGCTCATGACTTTTAACGGAGAGTAACGAAGAGTCACATTTTTGCCAGATGAGAATTCTGGAAGACCAGGGGGCGACGGTGACGGAGTTAATCACCACATTGCTGTCGGTGTCTAAATACACATAACAGGGATTTAGGTTAAATGAAGCCGGATTATCCGATGGATTCAGAAAGATGGGATAATAAAAACTCAGCGGTTTGACAGAAGAGGTATCAATTTTTTCAAACTTCAGGAATTTTAGCCAAACCGTATCATTTTTTTGAACGTAGATTCTGAACATGTTGTTATATTGGAAGAGCCGAGGTTTGTAATAGATTTCAAACGTATCGGGTTGAAGTCCTTTGAAGGCAGGAAAAACGAAGTAATCTCTTCCACCGAGTTGGTCGCCGGTTTTGGGATGCTTCATGTTGAAATTCATAAAGCCGTCATATTCTTTCTTTTTGGCAGCAGCAAGGACGAAAGAAATTTTATAGACGTCGTGAGGTGAAAGTGTAGAGGAATAAAGGGGGTTAAGGGTGGTGGTCAGAAATCCGGCACCCCAGGATGGAGGATTGTTGGTGCAGGTAATACGGACAGCCAATCCGCCAAGGGGGGAAGCAGCAACGGTAGCCACCTGGGCGCCGCCAAAGGCGCTGATAGGTAAGGGATTGGTGGTGAAGGAAGAATTATTTATTAAATTGGAAAGGATAATGTTAGAGTTGTTCCAGTATTTATGCTTGGCAAATTGCCCCCAGTAACTGATGGGAGATGCTTCGTATGGAGTGTTGTTTTTAATTCCATAAAAACCGGTAACGAGCATGGTTCCATTACCATAACGGTATATATAATGTGCTCCACGGTTAGGGAGAAAATATCTGTTTTTATTCATCACCCAAAGGGTGTCTTTGAAATTATCGTTGGAAGCATCGTTCACCATGACAGCCCCGTCGGCCTGGGTCAGATGAAAGAATAAATTTTCTTCCACCCTGCAAGAATCAATTTTGGAATTACTATCACCTGAGGAAACATAATCGATTTCCTTCATGGTAGCGCCATAGAGTGTGTTTTTCTTACTGTAGATTTTTTTGATAAAAGTTCCGCCGGGGAAATTGTGATGATTAATATCTGCACCTACTGATGTATTGCTCTCAAAAGTTGCCGTATGAGCATTTACATCTGAATAAAGCCCGTAACCATTCCCACCATAGTGTGTAAGCGTAAAACGGTAGTCGGCTTGCCAGGTCTTGTTGCGATTGTGTTTACCCCAAATATCTTTATATAAAATATTGTTTTTAATGATGCTTCCATTTAAAAAACTATAAGCTTTAATACCTCCACAGTCAGAAAAATCAGTGCAATAATTGGTAATATAGTTTTTTTCAATTATAAATGGAATTTTTCCTGGATATTGGTTATTCCAGTTCGTTTCGGTCATATAAAAATTTGAAATTACAATTCCTCCCTGGCTTACACTGTCTATTCTGTTTTTTCTGACGATTACACTATCAACATTTCTGCCAAGATTCATGGAGTAATCTTCCTGTGTGTGTGTGTTAGTAAGGGTATTGTAAAGTGGCTCTGTTCTCCACCGGTTTTCCCAACCTGTATATTTAATAAGGTTATTTTCAATTAATACCCTTTTAGTCATGGCCGCCGGATTTCCCTCATATCCGGCTACCATTCTGCCTCCAACCGCAATAGCAAGATATTCATTAAATAAAAACTTATTACCTGTTATTTTCATATCTTCTCCGAGGAATGTCCATAATGCTCTGAAAAATCTTATGAAATTACAATTCGAAATTTCAACATGTTTCACCCCGGCCATGCGAATAGCTTCCTGACCATGTTCAAACTGAAGATTTTGAATATTAACTCTTTGAATTGGATTGGAAGGCATGGCAGTGTAACCCTGGGAATGGGTGAGTATAAAAATTCTCGGCTCATTTGCACTTGGATTAAGTTGGGAAAATTGAATTTCATAATCGGCTTTATTAAAGCTGGTGACGTTTTGCGGAAGGAGGAAATATAAAGTATCGGTGTTTTTGTCGAAATACCATTCTCCGGGTTTGTCAAGGAATTCTCTTTTGTTTTCCAGGTAAAAACGATTTCCTCTCATGGGGCCGGCATGAAAATCGCCGGGGCTGACGCGCAGTAAATTCGATTGTTTGTCGAGCACATGGGATATCCCCCACGAATAACCGCTCATGGTTGCCCAAATGACGGCACCCTGGCAATGTGCATTGGGAATGGAATTAAGGGCCGAAGAATAAAGGGAATCGATGGTATTGGCAGCGGTTTTGGATTGCTCTACCAAAAGCGTGGAATCGTTGGGAAAACGGGCCAGCACCATGGGTTTTCCTTTGTAAAACATGCGCGTAACCACAAAATTGTTGTGCGGAAGAAAAGGATTACTGATTTTGATAAGGTTTCCCTGCTGGATAACATTACCTGAAGGTGTTTGGTCAAGCCGGAGCGATGATTTTAAGACAGGCAGCGGAGCAGAGGAAGGGCCGTAATCACGCAAGGTAATATATTGTGTTCCTGAAGATGTAAAAACGGTGCCATTGAAAGATACTCCCATGGATACCAAAGTGGGTGTGATACGCGCGAATCTGAACGTGTCTCCCCTGAGGAAGTAAATGGTATCTCCACGTTGCAATTTTTTTCCGTTGAACGTATTTCCGCTTAAAAGGGACTGCAGGCGGTCTGTGGATTTCCATGGGGAAGACGGGGAAATACCCGTATTGTTGTCGTTACCCCCGGAAGAGGAAAAATACCATGAGGTGGGTTGGGTAAATAACGAGATGCAAGAAGTTATTAAAAGAAATGAAAAAAAGTTTTTTCTCATATTATTGATATTTTATTGAATGAAAAATTCCCGTTATTATCTATGATTTTAATAAGCAAGATACCCTGTTCAAGATTTTCAGCAGGAATAAAAATTTTGCCTTGATTCAATTCATTTTCTGTATGATAAATAAGCTTACCGTCAATTCCATAAATCTCAACAAATTTAATGTCGGAAGCTTGGTTTATGATGATATTATTATTTTCTAAATGAACAGGATATTTGGAATAAGATTTAACGGATTTGTTTAAGCCGGTTGTTCCTGAAAGTTCCACTATAAAGTACAGGGAATTATTAGTACTAATGTCATTCCATTCACCGGCATTTCCGTAGGGCCAAGACGTGAGAGCAAGCCCAAGGCCATCCTGATTTCCGGCATCATCAGGTTCACCTCCGTTTACGCTTCCCCAGGCATTAAATAAACCATTTACGGGATTGCCGCTTAAATAATTTCCTTGCCAGAATTGAATACCGCTAAGGTTTCCATCCCCGTCCCAAATCCATTTGCCTTCTGTTTGAATGTCGTTTCCTCCAATCCATATATAAGATGCCGAGCCACCATCGGGAGCGGTGGTACTGGCAGTATTAATTCCCGCTTTGTTTTTGGCATAATGAAACAGGGAATCATTTTCCTGCTTACTCATGACTTCTGCAAGTTTTCCTCCTCTTTGAACAGCACAAGCTGCCGCTGCGGTCCAGGTCATGTTCACCTTAATGATTTCATAGCTCTTATTGTTCACTGTGAATGAGTAGATTGAATTTGAGGGGATGTTACATTGAGAATAAAGCTTTAATGCTAATAATAGGATTGTAGCTAAAAGTATTTTTTTCATAGGATTAGTTTTTTTGCAATTATAACTTAAACTTAGATTGCATTTTACAATTCATAAGTGAAAGTATATTATGAATTAGCAAAGATATATTTAAGACGATTGAAGAGTGTTTTTGAATGAGTGAATATAAATTTTAAATGAGGGAGTGTTTAAAAAAAAATTAAAAAACTACATCAAATGTTAAAATTTTATTTTTTCTTAATAATTTCCCCTGATATTTTTTTCCTATTTCTAATTCAGATAGAATTTTCATGTAATCCTGAACATTGTTTATTTTCTTTCCGTTAAGTTCCACCAGTACGTCACCTGCTTGTATACCCGCTTTATGAGCGGGTTTTCCTTCCGTCACTCCGTCAATTTTCATGCCTTTTCCTTCATACGTATAGTCGGGCATGATGCCCATGGTCACTTTAAATTTGATGCTACCCTTATCGGGGTTACGGGTTGGGGTGAATTTTAATTCATGTTCTTTAGGCATGTTTTCAATAATGTGAATAATATATTCCAGAATTTTTTTCTCTCCAAAGTAATTGATCTTATCAGCATCATCCGAAGGTTTATGATAATCTTTATGTTGCCCGCTGAAAAAATGTAGGACGGGGATATTTTTAAGATAGAAAGAAGTTTGGTCGCTGGGGCCTATTCCGCTGCTGTCTTTCACTAACTTAAACATAAATTTTTCGTTGCATTGTTCAAGCAGGGGGACCCAAACCGGGCTTGTCCCCACGCCATACACCATCAGCGATCGGGTACTGTCGTTCAAGCGCCCGACCATATCCAGGTTGATCATGCATACAACACTATTCAGAGGAAAATTCGGATTTTCAGTCCACTTTTTTGAGCCTATCAATCCGAGTTCTTCGCCGGAGAAGGCCATGAAAAGCATGTTGTATTGATTGAAAGTCGGATGCAGTGCAAAGTATCGTGAAAGCTCCAGTATGCCTGCCGTGCCGCTGGCATTGTCATCGGCTCCGTTATGGATTTTTCCTTCCGGCCGAGGGTCTAAGCTGTTGTGATCATAGCCTAGTCCTAAATGGTCGTAATGCGCGCCGATGATGATGGTTTTTGCTGCACCCTTGTCCAGAAATCCCACTACATTGTGCGATTTCACCTCAGGCAAACCAGCAGTAGCAGAGTCGTGAGGTTTATTTTTTTTTCTGAATTTGAAAGAATAAAAATAACTTTGTTTTTTTTCTGAAGAATCGAACAGAGGTTTTAATCCGTATTTTTTGAAATATGAAGCAATATATTCTGCTGCTTTTTTTTCTTCTTCAGTTCCGGTTCCTCGCCCTTTTAAGTCGTCCGATGCCAGGTATTCTATGTGTTTTCTGAGTTCAAAAGTACGGATGCTGTCGGGCGAAGGGTTTTCCACCCATTCGGCGATAAAAACATTGGTTTCTTTGGGGTTTTCACCTAATCGGTTACTGGAAAAAACCAGGTATTTTCCATCTGGTGAAAACATGGGGAATGCATTAAAATGGTTTTCAAAGGTGATTTGCCTCAGATTCTCACCCGTGGTGTCGATCATGTAAAGCTGAAAATCAAAACCACGTGAACTGTGATGATTAGATGAAAAAATAATTTTTTTTCCGGAAGGGTGGAAGAAAGGTGCCCAGTTGGCTTTGCCGAGTTGGGTAATTTGCTTAAGATTTTTTCCGTCGGCATCGCACATGAAAATTTCCATGTTGTTTGGAGCCACCAGTCCTTGTTTGAGCAACTCTTTGTATTCCCTGATTTGTTCTTCGGTTTTAGGTCGTGAAGCCCGGAAGACAATTTTTTTACCGTCGGGTGAAAAAAATGCTCCACCGTCATAACCAAGCTCGTGGGTTATTTGTTTGGCATTTTTTCCGTCGATGTCCATGACCCAAAGTTCAAGGTCACCGCTACGGTCGCTGGTAAAAACTATTTTGTCACCTTTGGGGGATATGGTGGCTTCCGCATCATAACCCGGATGATGGGTTAGCTTTTTTTTAATTTTACCGTCTAATCGCGCTATATATATATCATATTCTTTAAAAACAGGCCAAACATATTTTCCTTCGGGTTTTTTGAACTCAGGACATGACGGATTGTTTTCATGCGTGGAGGCATACAAAATATGTTTTCCGTCGGGCATGAAATATGGACAAGTGGTTCTGCCTTTTCCGTTTGAAATCCGATTCAGTTGCGGAATTTTTCCTCCGACTGTATCTGATATTGAGAAATAAAAAATCTGATCGCAGGGAACATTTTTATCGGGATTGGTGATTTGCAGACAGAGCTTGTCTCCGGCGGGATTGAAATAAGCCTCGGCATTATCGCCTCCTGAAGTGAGCTTGCGGATGTTTTTCAGATGGATCTCCGGTGAGTATTGTGCGGTTAAATAAAATATGCCACAAAAAATAAAATGCGAAAACTTGTGCATAATAAAAACAAGTTAAAATAACATAATCATATGGAAATTGGTTTGGCGAGAAATACCCGAAACAGGGTATTTTATCAATAATACACAGGCCTTCTGACTTCGCAAATATGCTTGGCAAAGCGGATTACCTGGCGGGTATATCCGTATTCGTTATCGTACCACACGTATAAGACCACCGATTTTTTATCGGGCGACACGATGGTGGCCTGGCTATCGAATACGCTTGGACAGGGATTACCAATAACATCGGAACTTACCAGTTCATTACTGAAGGCATACTGAATTTGTTCAACCAAATGCCCTTCCAAAGCATATCTTCGGACTATTTCATTGACTTCTTCCTTGGTAACTTCTCTTTTAACCTGAGCGTTAATAATAGCCAAAGATACATTCGGCGTGGGCACACGGACAGAATTAGCCGTAAACTTTCCCGAAAGTTCGGGAAGCACTTTTTTAATGGCACTTTCGGCTCCCGTTTCGGTGATTACCATATTCAGCGGAGCGCTACGTCCGCGACGGTATTTCTTGTGGTAATTGTCTAAAAGGTTTTGGTCGTTAGTGTAAGAGTGTACGGTTTCGATATGCCCTTTTTCAATACCCAATTCCCTGTTGATTACATAAAGGATGGGCATGATGGCGTTTGTTGTGCAACTTGCAGCAGAAAAGATTTTTGTGTTTTTGATGTCTACGGACCCATGGTTAACGCCATGGACCACATTAGGGATATTCCCTTTTCCTGGAGCTGTGAGTAAAACTTTATCAACGCCTTTTGCTTTCAGATGACGTCCAAGACCGGCCTCGTCTCGATACACTCCGGTATTGTCAATAACCAGGGCGTTTTGAATTCCGTATTGGGTATAATCCACATCTTCCGGATTATTGGCACTGATCATGTATACGGTGTGGCCGTTAATAATCAGGGCTTTGTTTTCCAGGTCTTCAATTACGGTACCGGGGAAGGGGCCGTGAACCGAATCGGTACGAAGCAAGTCGGCACGTTTGATGATTTCTTCGTCGGAATTACCACGGGTAACGATAGCACGAAGCCGAAGTTGCTCGCCTTTTCCTGCCTGGGCAATGAGCTCACGGGCAGCCAACCGTCCAATACGTCCGAATCCATACAGTACTACATCTTTAGGTTTGATGGTATGCCCGTTGGCCTTCAGCCCGGCAAGTTTGATATTAATAAATTGTGCAACATCAGCAAATTTGGATTGCTCGTTGTGCCATTCATAGGCCAGTTTTCCGATGTCGATGCGGCTGGGACCGATGTCGGATTTATAAATGGCTTCCGAGAGCATGGCCGTATCGTGAACGGTGATGGGCTTTTTCACGATGTTTTTCGCATACAGGTGCAGGTTCATGATTTCACTGGCACTGCGATCGTGCAATTGGTTGCGGAAGAGCACCAATTCAATAGAGCGCTCCAACCACAATTTACTGACATAATTTATTAAATCAACGGCCTTTTTTTCGTGTTTTATCCATTCGCCTAATTGTGCCTGATAATCTTTGCTTACTTTTTCCAATGTATCCATAATATTCAAATTTAAATAAAATCTTTAACCGATGGTTAAAAACATTCCAGTTCTGAAAAGAAAAATGCCGATTCGATTTTGGCATTTTCATCACTGTCGGAACCGTGGATGGCATTTTCACCGATGGATTTGGCAAAAAGTTTGCGGATAGTGCCTTCTTCGGCTTTGGCGGGGTCGGTGGCACCAATCAGTTTACGAAAATCGGCCACGGCATTTTCTTTTTGCAAAATGGCCGCCACGATGGGGCCGCTGCTCATATAATCTATCAGTTCTCCGAAGAAAGGCCGTTCTTTATGAACGGCATAAAAAGCTGCGGCTTTTTCTTTGCTCAGGCGGGTATATTTCATGGCCACAATTCTAAATCCCGCTTTATTGATCATATTCAAAATGGGCCCGATATTATTATCGCGAACGGCATCAGGCTTAATCATGGTGAAAGTAATGTTTCCTTGCATAATTTTTGGGTGTGCAAAGGTAATATTTTTTGGGAAAAGGGCGTTAACAGAATGTTTTTGAATTTTCAAATATTGAAACTAACCAAATTTGAAACTTCTATCAATTATAGCAGGGTTTCGTGAAAAACAATATTAAAATCATAAAATTCTTTTAATCATAATCAAATGAACTCCTTATACCGAAGGTTATAAGTCTGAAATTTGGGCCTTTGTTCTTTAAAAACATTCCGTTCAGGCTATATTCACTGAAAAAATGGAAATCCCGGTAACCGATGGAGGCATGTAACTTAAACTGTAACGGATTTAAATTAAAGTTATCTTTCCTGATCATTTCAATTTCATAATTGTTTTTTACAAGAAAAAGTTTTTGACTTGAACCTATCATCCATGCAACAAGAGCACCAGAGATGAATGAAAATCTGTTTTTTTCTCCAAACCGAAATTCAAACATAAACGGAAAATGAATATTGAAGTTTCTCAGCGCACTGCTTTTATAAGATGCAGCATTGACAGTATCAAGATATCCATGAAAATAGGAGGTATCGGCGTTCAGGATAGCATTTTTTTGCAATCTGAATATCCTCCATTCCACTCCAATACCCGAAAAAAGTGTAATCTTATTAGAATAAATGCGAAAATTTTGCTGATACGGATTCAGTTGTATGTTTAAAGAATTGGAATAGTTTTGTTCAAAAAAGCGGTATTTACCCACCATTCCAAAAGAATTATTTTCATTCAACACAGAATTTATTCCCAAAGAAACGCCCTGCCATCCGTAATATTTCTTGCGTTTTTTTGAATTTAACTTTTCTGGAAATGGATGTTCTCCGTAAGTGAAATTTTTTGTTTTTAAAGAGTCGTTTGTCAGATTTCCAGACTCGTTATTTCTGTTTATCTTGGAAAAATTATACGATTGCACTTTGAATAAAGCAGGATTTCCAAAAATTTTGACGCTTGAAAAATCTCTGGATGTGCCTTCCACGGCATAATCGGAATTAAGTTTGAGTTTGGAATAATCTTCCGATTCAAAATAAATCTCTTTCGCATTCATTCCGCTCAAATCAGCGTTGGAAAAATCATTGCTGTTAAGTATGACCTTGTCGGATTTTCCTTTAATATTTAAATGTGCATAATCGTTTGAGCAAATATTCAGTTTTTTACATTTCAGTGTAACCTCAATATGTGCATAATCCATGGCATTAATGTTGATGCTATCGCTCTCTAAAGCTCCTTGAACCAAAATTTTTGCATAGTTATTAGCTTGCAATGCCTGAACCTTACTTAATGGCAACCTGAGTGTAATTTTCCCCCCTTTTTTTAATTCCAAAACACCGTTCTCAAAATGATAATCGGTGATATTTCCTGAGATAGTAGTCAAAGATTCAAAAGAATCCATGACTTCCAGAATAATATTTTTATT
The DNA here is from genome assembly GCA_026415195.1 of Bacteroidia bacterium. Taxonomy (GTDB): domain Bacteria; phylum Bacteroidota; class Bacteroidia; order B-17B0; family Aurantibacillaceae; genus JAOAHO01. The sequence continues at coordinate 10,756 of JAOAHO010000003.1, forward strand.
TGCGTTGATTTGCCTTACCTCACCGCTTAAAGTAAATGTAGTGGTTTGTGAAGCAGCGATTTTCGCTGAGAGTAGGGAAATGACAAGTACTAATTTTTTCATAATATTTTTTTGCGATTAGACGAACTTGGATACTTTTTTGTTACAGATATATTTAAAAATTTTATTCTTCACGGAAACTTGCGAAAAATACGGGCTTAGGAATTTTAATTTTTTCCATTTCCGATTTCATTTTTTCTAACAGTCCGACGTTATGCATAATTTGTGAAGTAACAGATGTGTCTGTATCCGCTTCAACGGGTACACTTTCAATAGAATGATAGGTTATCACCTGTGGGTCTTCCATTGAAATTTTTGTTTCAGAAGTGAAGTTATTTTTTACTGCTTCTTCTTTTGAAGCAATGCTGTTTGGTTCACTTGCAGTAAGTTCAAAAGAATTTTCAATACGCTCAACTTCAGGTTGATGCGGACTCTGAGTTAACGGGCTCTGAGCAGAGTTTATGATTTTTGATTTTTTCTTATGAGCTGTTTTTTGATTTTGCTGAACTACATCATGGGGTGTTTGGATAATAGGATTGTTCGTAAATGATGGTAAAGATTTCACACCATTTGACTTATTGGCAACAGTAGTTTTTTGTGTGTTCCTGAATATATTATCATTTAATCGGATAAACAGGTATCCCAAAAACAGAATGCCTGCCAAAACGGCCGCCCATCTGATTAACGGGAAAATGAAAATTTCATCTTTTTTCTTCAATCTTTGCTTGTGGGGAAATAAAACAGATTTATCGGGAATTAACCTGGCCTGTTTGAATAATTTTATTTCCTTTTCAAGAATTTTATCGTTTTCAGCCAACGCCTTTATTAAATTTTCTTCAACCCGGCTTAAATTTCCCTCCACGAAGTTTATCAGCTTTATTTCATTCGGTTTTTTTAAAGATTTTTTATTCTTAAATATCTCGTTTATTTCAGGCAGACTAAATTCATTTTCCAGGTATTCCGGATGTAGGGCAAGGAACTGCATGAGTTCCACGGAATCCGCTTCATTTAGCATACCCAGATGATACTGTTGCAAGTAAACGTGAATATTTTTTTTGTTAATTCTCATATCAGGTTTTCCATTTTTCCTATCATTTCCCGCATCTTCATCCTTGCCCTGAAGATGTACACTCTCACTTGTTCAACGCTCAGGCCGGTAATTTGGGCAATTTCATCATAGGCATATCCTTCATAATCCCTTAGCAGCAACACCGATTGTTGCGCGTGGGGTAATTTTTCAAGTAATGAAAATAAAACCTCTTTGATGTTTTTCTTACCATGAATTTGTATATAATTTTCCTGTATGTCGGATTCTTTTTCTATTTCTATTTGTATAAGCTTGTTTTTTCTTCTAAGTAAATCGATGGCAGTATGATGGCAGGCGGTGAAAAGATAAGACTTGGCTTTGACAAACGAAACTTCATCATGCTTTTTCCACATTTTTTCAAAGCAATCCTGCACCACGTCTTCCGCATCTTGTTCCAATTTTACCAGACTTAAAGCAAAGCGATACAGCCCGTCGCTGTAAAGGTCAACGCATTGGTTATATTCGGATATGGTCACGCCTTTCGAGGTAAGACGAATTTATTCCAAAAAAGTTACAATATCCTAATATTTATTCCTGAATGAGTTTTTTTACAATTGATTTTCCGTTTTTTAGGGTTATTTTGGAAAAAATAATGCCTTTTGAAGTATTGATTTGAGGATAAACTACATATTCATTTTCATAAATTTTCTGAGTAACGTTAGAAATTTTTTGTCCCAATAGGTTAACTAATTCAATGCTTTGGATTTCATAGCTTGAAATTAAGCGGAAGCATTCTTTAAAAGGATTGGGATAAACACTCAAAAGATTAGCTGGTGAAAATTCATCCCAACCAACCACTTCGGACTTGTTCCAGATTTTGATTGTTGCGGAGTTCCAAACGGTTCTTTTTCTGAGATCTGTGTCTGACTCTTCCACAAAAGCCACCAAATAGGTGTTTTCCGCATTATTCATGAAAGCATAAGATGGCTTTGGGGGCAAGGTATAACTGATGGCCATGGTATAAGTTTGCCCAAGTGAAGTGCCGTTGCCAGGAATGATGCCTGTTTGCCCTGCCCATGGGGTAATGTTTTTCCGAAAAACATGCATGTGCTTGTATTGCCAGGCATTAAGGATGTAAGCATTATTTAACGGATCGTAATAACCTTTCTGAAACCAGGGAGATGAAGGTACTGTATAAAAACTGCTCCATTGGTTAAACCCGTTTGCGGAAGTATCGGCAAGCGTACCGCTGACATGGTTTTCTTTAAGAAAAACGTGAATTCTGAAATCACCCTGCAGGGCTGCAGAACAAGAGACATTCACCACCGCTTGTGCGACCCGCGATGCCGAGTCGTAAGTCAGATTTGTAAAAAACACCCTAACGGGAGAGATGGATGTTTGATTGGCACTGATGGTGCAAAATTGGAATGAAGGAAAATAAAAACGCTGTGGTTGAAATTGATAATTTCTGTTCATCAGGATTTGTGAATTTTTCATTTGATATGCGTTATGCCATTGGGTGCTGCCTATACTTTCAAGGGAATCGCCGATGTGCATGCATAGAGGGATGACGGATGACGAGGTACAACTCAGTATGGATTGCATGATACCCGGGCTGTTTTTATGTTTGGCTCCCATGGAAATTTCAAGCAGAGATGTACGGTTATGATTTTGAACCGGCACATAAATGATTGTAGTAAGGGTATCATTTGACGGATTGAGGTCGGGGCTTTGGTTTAATGAAAGTATCCACGCTTTCAAGGTATAAGTGCCGGGAGCATTGAACTGGACGGGCGTAGAGAAAGCAAATACACGTTCGGTATCAAAATAAACCGGTATGGAAGGAACAAAAGTTTGAAAAACAGGTGTGGAATTGTTTATGCGATAGGCCAGCGATATGGTGTTCAGAGGGGCAGCGGAATAATTGGTAAGCACAACCCTGACGGTGTCGGGACTACCCTGGTTAAGACACCGGTTGGATGCATAATAAGTTATGCCAGCATCTCTGGCAAATGAAATCCCTTCGGTTTTGAAATCATCGAAATGGATTTGAAATCGGTTTTTGGCCTGATGCCTTATGGCAAATCTGAAACCGATTAGGAAAAAAGATGAAACATCAAGCGATCTTTTTATCCAAAAAGGATACTCCCCACCTCCCTGAGTGTTATTGTCGGGAAGCGAAAATGCAGGAGTATAGGATGAAGTGATATCAGTGGGGTTGTTAACGGTAAGTGTTGAGGGCAGCAGGTAAACGGAATATCCGTCGCGGTAATTCGGATCCGGGGAGCGTGCCATCCAGCTGAATACGCTGTTAGGATTGTTCACCGTAATTGAAGGGGATATGATCCATCGGTCAACAGAGAATTTTGTAGAGTCGATCCAACTGGTTCCCACCAGAAAGGTATCATTTTCCACGGGGTCGTAGTAAACTGCAAATCGTGCGTTTTTCATCAACGGATCGTGAAAGGGCATATTGGGGTTGATGGCTGGGCCGGCTGCATTAGCCCAACCGTCGCCAAACATTTTCCAGGTAATGAAAGGTAAAGTATGCGAGGAGATGCTGTTTGGTGTAGTATATGTAGTTAAAGTGTAGTTGGTCCAGGACTCGTCAAAAAAAACCTGTGATCTTACAAAAGATAAGATAAAAAAACAAATTAGTAAGCGCGACATATTTATTTTTTGGCTTCTTCTGCTTTTGCCTGAGCTTTCGCGCGGGCCTCTTCCATGATCTTATTGCATTTGGCTTCGGTTTCGTCGTTCAGCTTTTTGCATTGTTCATCCACTTTCTTTTTGGCAGTTTCTGCCGCTTTTTTGGCAGCCATTTTTTCCAACGGATTTTTGGCTTCTTCCACCAGTTTGTCGGCAGCGGCATATCCTTCCTGACGGATTTTTTCAATTTGGGCAGCAGTCTCGGCACGAAGTTTGTCCACTTGTGCCTGAGCTTCGTTCAGAATTTTCTGGGCTTCTTCAGCGGCTTTATCCACAGCAGCATTGTAAGCCTGAGTGGTTACCGTCGAAACAGCGCTTTGGGCACTTTCTTTCAATCCTGTTTTTACGGTGGGATTGGTTACGGTGCCGCCAAAAAGTACATTCACATTAATTTTTTCGCCCAACTGAACATTGGTTCCGGCTGCAGCATTCGCTTTGTTCAACAGACCTGCAAGGGCCTGATTGGCCTGGTTGCCCAGCATACTGCGTGGAATTTCCATGTTCCATTTGTAGTCAATGGTCTGATCCAAACCCGTGCTTCCGGTAATCTCCACAGGAATCTGATTAATCTTGGTTTTGAATGGATCAAAGTATATTCTGCCATCTTTGATCTGATACGTAAGATTGAGGTCCGAAACTTTAGTTTCTTTCAATTGATCCATTTTCAATGCTTCACCCAGTTTAACCAAGGCCGGCAATCCGCCAACGGTGATTTCTTTAGTTCTCAGAGTTCCCTTTGCATTAACTGATTTTAGATCCGGTTCCATTTTCTCGTTCAACAAAACGTTAAAATTTTCAAGCGTTGTGCTGAAGAATCCTTTGGCATACTTGGCAGCCGGGGCCAGTTGTTGCATGGTGTTGAAAGTGATGAATGCTTTTTGGATATCAAAATGATCAATGTTCAGGTTCAATCCGGTTTTGGCGGTTTTGCTGTTGGGGGTTTCGTAAAATCCGCTTAATCCCAAAGTGCCGTCGAGCATGTTCATTTTGAGGTTTTGAAGAATGGCTTTTTTATCTCGGACGATAATGGTGCCCACGATGTTCGAAATTTCCATGTTTTGAAAAATTACTTTATTCAGCTTAGAGTCCAGGACAAAATCTATGTTACCCGGTACTTCAGCCACGGCGGTGGAGGTGGAGGCAGCAGTGGAAGCTGAAGTTGAGGTGGAAGAGGGGGTTGCCGATGTAGAAGAAGAACTTCCCATAAGTTCATTCAGGTCGAGGTAGTCGGAGTTGAATGTAAACTTACCTTTAAGGGCTTCATTGCGGAACAAATAGCCCATAAAATTGTCGATGCGTCCGGCCATATGTATATCCGATTTACCAAGATTTCCGTCAAATTTTTTCAGCTCCACAAAAGCATGGGAAAATTGAAGGTTCAGCGTTTGAATGGAGATGGGATAAGCCACTGCTGTGGTGGTGTATTTCATGTTTTCGATGTTCAACATGCCGTCGGCCTGAAATTTGTCGTATTGGTTTTTATCAATATAACTCATGCGCCCGTCCACTGCGATATTCGAAGAAATAATGCCGTTCAGTTCGTCGGTCTTGTCGAGTGGAATAAATTCTTTCACTGAACTTAAATCAATTTTGCCGATCACTTTGGCAAAGAAGTTCGGATCGGAAACCGGAGTTGATACTTTTGCCACCAGGTCAATAGGATTTTGTGCCATTTCAAGGTGGAGTTTGTTCAGGTTGATGAGCGTATTGTCGGGTTTGCCGTCTTTATTCGAAACGGCAAGGTCCAATTGGATATTGTTTACTGATTTAGGCAATGACGGATATTTGAACATGGCATCTTCCACTTTCAGGTTGAGGCCAAAAGCGGGATATTGATTGCCCAGGTAAGTTCCTTTCGCAAAGGCATCGAAAGCAATTTTACCTTTGGCCTGAAGGTTTTTAAAGTCGTGCGTATAGATGGCAGGGATGAGCGATAGAATGGTTTTGAAATCTGCTTTGAGCAAGGAAAGCTTGATGTCCATATTAATGGCGGAGTCGGGCATGGCCACAAAGCCGTCCCATTTGAGCCCCAGGTCGTTGATGTAGAATTCGTTTTCTTTAAAAGTAAACTTCATGGCTTTCATGTCGGCATCCAGGTCGGATTTAAAATTCAACGAGGCCTTCGTCAGGTAGTTTACGCCGGACATTTTAAAGCTGGTTTGGGCAATTTGGAGCAGGATATTAAGCAGAAAATTGTCTTGAGTAAAATCGCCCTTGAGGTTAAAATTCAGGGTGTCGAGCAGGCCGTGCATTTTCGAGGCGCGGTCGTCATAGGAAATGCGGGCATTTTCAATCTGCAATGATTTCAGGGAGAGTTTGAAGGGCGTTTCTTCTTTCTTTTCTTCCGGTTTTTCGGGAACGGTATCGACTGAGGGTTTGGCGATGTCCCAATTGGCTTTGCTGTTTTCCAGCACTATGGCATTGATTTTGGGATTACCCACGTAAATTTCGTTTATTTGGTAAGGTCCCCCGCTGATGAGCGATTTAATGTTAAGATCCAACTTGATTTTTCCAATGTTGGCCAAGGTGTCTTTTTCGAATTCATTTACGCCGGCCACGGTGATGTTTTCAATTTCAAAGCGGAAATCAGGGAAGGAAGAGATAATGGAAAGGTCGAATTCCCCGAAATCCACTTTGGCATTAAGGTTTTCGTTGGTTTTTTCTTTCACCAGGGCAATAATTTTGCCTTTAAAAAGAAAGGGTGCTGCAATCAAAAAAGCGACCAGCACCAACAGAAAAATAAAAAAGTATTTGATTATTTTTTTCATATTATTTACTTTAGCAAAAGTATAGATTTTTAGTTACTTACTGTTTAGACGAATATAAGTTAAAATTTAATAATATGAGTTCGTTGCATAACTCATAAAACCGACAAAAGGTCATTTAATTTATAAGTACATATTGCAGGAAAATAAAATGTCTTATTCCTAAAGTTCAAATAATGACAAGGCTTTTAAATAATTAATTCATTAAAAAGTATTTATAAAAAATATTTATAATTTTTTCATAAACTACTCGATTCAATAGTTTTGTAACGGTCCCATGTTATATGTATATTGCGGATTGGACGTTGTAAAAACCGTGTTACCTCTGATGGATGAAACCGTCAAAAATTCGTATTTTCCGGCATTATTAATGGCTGTAATATCTCCGAAGGATGAGGTATTGGTGGTGTTGATGCTGACTCCTTGCATTTGAATGAGCAACACCTTATCCCCGACATTAAAACCTGATGCGGAATTAACGTAAATTCCTCTCCCGCATATATTGGTAACCGTGGCATAAGCATTTACGGTGCCTCTTATTGTTTGGCTGTGCAAAATGTTAACAAAAAGGATTAATATAATTAACCTGAATTTCACAAATGTTAAAATCAAAATTAAAATAACCTTAGATGGTAATTTTTGACCTAAATCAAAAAGTTAAATTTTTTTTGACCTCAAACGGCTTAAGGTCTCCTGGGTGATGCCTAAGTAGGATGCAATCTGATTTAACGGATACCTGGACATGGCTTTGGGCGCTCTTTTTAAAAGAGCAGCCAGCTTTTCTTCCGCTGATTTAAATAGTAACAAGGAAGCCCTGTTTTCCCAATACAAATAACCTTCTTCCAGCAATACTCTGTAGAAATGATGTATTCCCGGATTTTCATTCACCAGTTGAAAAAAATCTTTGCGACTTATTAAGTAAATTTCGCAATCTTCAACCGGTTCAATGTATTCATGGCTTGGAACATTGTTAATCCAACTTTTAAAGCATGTAATAAAATCGCCTTCATGTCCGAACCAAAGGGTTACTTGTTTATTTCCCACCCATTGATAGGACACCACACATCCCCTGGCGATGTAATACATCTCATCACAAATCTGTCCCTCCCTCACCAGTAAGGTTTTGGATTTTAACTCAGTTCTTCTGAAAAAAGAAATGAATAACTTTTCATCTGCTTCCGAAAGAATTTGTCTTTTTCTTATGCCTTCCCTAAGAGGGATGGATTGCTGGTTATTCATTATTATTTACTTTATGAGCATGCCCCATGGCAAAATATGGTTGAACCACAGGTAAATGCTCTTTGCACCAATTTAGTTTTTGTTCAATAAAGTAAGGCAATTTATACTTTATTTCAAAGCCAAATGGTAAAAAAAATTTTTCATCTATCGTAATCAAATAAATTTCCTTTATCCCTTGTTCTAAAAGTTCATTTAACTTTTCATTGAATAAGCACTTTGCAATTCCCCGATTTCGAAATTCAGGTAACACCCCCAAACTGCAAATTTCAGCTACGCCGTCAGGATGAATTTTATGTCTTATGCAGCCGACTATATTCTCCCCGATTTTGGCCAGTAAAAAATTTTCCGGCTTGCAATCGCGGGCATCGAGTTCACAAATGCTAAGAATTTTCAAAATCTCCGGCATTTCGTCGGCATTGGCTCGACAGACCTTATACGCTCCAAAATCTTTCATGAAAGAGAAGACACCAATGCTCGTACAAGTTCTTCTGTCGCTTCGAGGGTATTGTGTAATCCGAAGCTGAATCGATATGCATTTTTTACCTTTTCTTTTTCAAAATCCATCGACAACAGAACGTGCGAAGGTTCCGGCTTTTCTGATGTGCAGGCCGATCCTGAAGAGAATGAAAAAACTTCCCACAATTCGCCTATGTTTTGCAAAGTCCTCGGAAAAATTACCATGGATGTATTTCCGATACGGGCTTTGCCTTCAGATACGATAATGGCATCGGGAATTTTTTCTTTAATATGTTTTTCAAAAGTATCACGCAAGTGCGATGTATGCTTCAACCATTCCTCGTGCCTACTTTTGATTAATTCACATGCTTTGCCTAACCCCACTATCAATGCCACGGGCAGAGATCCCGAACGGATTCCTTCCTGATGCCCCCCGCCGGTGATTTGGGCTACGGGGTTCAGACGGACACGTCCTCTTCTTAAGAACAATACCCCTATGCCCTGTGGCCCGTAAATCTTATGACCGCTGAATGCCAAAGCATGCAGGGGGACTTTTTGCAGGTTGATATCTATTTTACCAACGGCTTGCGTAGCGTCGGTTATCAGAATAAAACGATGCTCCTCTGCCAGCGATGCGTATTTTTCCACAGGAAAAATTTCCCCGGTTTCGTTGTTGGCCCACATCAAAGCCATAAGTGAAGGTTGAAAATTCAAAGCGTATTCGGTTTCGGTTATTTTCTTATAGGGTATGATTTCAACCTGATGGTTTTTGCTTTTGAGGTACGACAAAGTGTCTAGCACGGATTTGTGTTCAGTGGCCTGAGAAAGAATGCGTGCCCCGTCGGAGAAATAGGCCTCGGTGAGGCCGCGAAGGCAGAGGTTTAATGATTCGGTGGCTCCCGATGTAAAAAAAATTTCTTCCGGTTGGCATTGCAGCAATGCCGCTGCCTGTTCTCTTGCTTTTTCAACCGCACGCCTCGATTTCCTTCCAAGCCCATGCAGGGAAGAAGCATTCCCGCATATTCCTTTCATCCAAGGCAACATGGCTTCCAGCACTTCCTCGTGTAAAGGTGTGGTGGCGTTATAATCAAAATAATATGACGCTTCTTTTGCCATGGCGTATATTTGCATCCGTTTGCCCGACAAAAGTATCAATAAACACTTAATTCATCTTCACTTCATCGTTTTCCTTTGGGGATTCACCCCTCTTCTCGGAAGGATTATTACCCTGAATCCGGTATCATTGATTTGGTACAGATGCGGTATAACCTTTATTATTTTGTGGATTTGGTTTACTTATATCCGAAAAAACGATGCGGAGAGTAACCATTTTTCGATGAGAGACATCATCAAGGTCGGCTTGAATGGTGTTATCATAGCCGTACATTGGATATTTTTTTACAAAGCCATTCAAATTTCCAACATTTCAGTAACGATGATGGGTTTCAGCACCGGAACATTATTCAGCGCGATCATCGAACCGTTGGTATACCGGAGAAAATTCAGAATCTATGAACTGCTTTTGGGGCTTGGAATAATCGGAGGCGTTACCATGATATTCTACACTACAGATTTATACCGGGAAGGATTGATTATAGGAATACTGGCAGCCCTCACTTCATCCATCTTTGCCACCTTTAACGGTTTATTCATGAAAACGTATCCTGCATCGTTTATCACACGTTATCAAATGCTGTTTGCATTTTCTTTGCTCTCGGCTTATATGTTAATCAACGGTAATTTTTCATCATCACACTGGAATATGGACAATCGTTCTTTAATCGGTATGCTGGTGTTAACCCTGGTATGCACAGTGTATCCTTACATTGCTACCCTGAATTTAATGAAGCATATCACTCCTTTTACCATAACGCTTACGGTTAACCTCGAAACCATTTATGGCATAACCTGGGGCATACTGATTTTCAATGAGCACAAGGAAATGACGCATTCTTTTTTCTGGGGTATGGGAATAATTCTGGTGTGCGTTTTTCTGAATCCGATTTTGAAAAAATATTTTTCGTAACTTAAAGGGATGCAAAATGCACAGAAAAAATGCTTGTATTGTGATGAACCGCTGAAGGGAAGGGCCGACAAAAAATTTTGCGACGACCAGTGCCGTGCCAACTATAACTATCACCTTACCAAGGATGCCAACAATACGGTGAGAAATATAAATCGCATTTTGAAAAAAAACCGGGCATTGCTGGAAGAATTCCTGGGTAACGAGAAAATGAAAAAAGTAAATTCCAAACACCTGCTCGACAAAGGGTTCCAATTCAGGTTTAATACCCACACCCTCCAGACCCAAAAGGGGAATTACAAATTCTGTTATGAATTTGGATATCTTGAAATCGAACCCGGCAAACTCCTGATAGTTAAGAATCCCGACTTGTTAAAATGATGTGAATGGGATGTTAATTACCCGAATTTGGCACTAAGTTTGTTTTTGTATTTTTAAAGAATGATTAAAAAACTCGCTTCAATCACGACATTTTTCTTTTTACTTATAGCTGGTAACGCCCAGGATACAGTCAAAGTGGCTACCGACCTTAGCCCCGAACAGCAAGCACAATTGCATTATAACAATGGCCTTTCGGAACTTAAAAAGGAAAATTACACCAAAGCACTGGAGTTTTTTAATTCTACTTTGCAAATTAAGCCCGATTTCGAAAAAGCGCTTTACAACCGCTCCCTGGCTTATGTGGGATTAAAAGATTATACTTCAGCCCTGAGTGACATTGGGTCATTGTTGTCCAAAAATCCTAAAAATGCTGATGCCTGGTTTGCACGTTCCATGATTTTCATGAAGCAGCAAAAGCGCGACAGTGCCTTGTTTTATCTTGACAAAACCACCGATGCTGACCCGAGGCACCATGAGGCCTATTATTACAAAGGCCTTATCCAAACCGAAAAAAAGGATTACGAAGAGGCCCTGAAGCAATACTCCAAAGCCATTGAAGTAAAGCCTGATTACGCATGGGCATACAATGACAGGGCTTCGGTGAAAAGAATGATGAACAAATTGGATGAAGCCATTGCCGATTATGAAAAAGCGTGTTCATTAGATCCTAATGCACATTTCATCTGGAACAATCTGGGAAGCGCTTATCGCCTGAAAAAAAATTATGCCAAAGCCATAGAGATTTATTCGAAAGTTATTCGGGAAAAACCCGATTATCTTTTGGCTTACAATAACCGCGGAACGGCCTACCTCGAAAATAATCAACCCGAACTGGCCAAAAAAGATTTTGAGGAAGTGTTGAAAAAAGACCCTAACAATGCCGGGGCATACAATAACCTGGCCTCTGTTGCACTTAAGCAAAAAGATTATGCTAAAACCAAAGAATATTGTACCAAAGCCATACAAATTAACCCTTCTTATGGTCCGGCCTATTACAATCGCGGTCTTGCATCCCAAATGCTGAGGGAAGAAGAAAACTCCTGCCGCGACTGGAAAAAAGCCGCCGAACTGGGGGTGGATGCTGCCAAACAATTACAAATTTCCTTTTGCGATTGAATTTCTATGAATAAAATACTCCATTGCTTCATTTTTGTTTTATTCTGTCCTCTGATTTTCATGACCCAGAATATTGAATTTGAGAAAAAAAATTTTCCGGATAAAAAGGACGAACTCAGGGAAATTAAGAAAAAACTGGAACAGGGGATAGAATTGTTTATGGAAGGCAGAAAAGAGTTGGAAGCCGTGAAAGAGGCCTTTGTGAAGGAAAATAAATACATGCCCGTCAGTGTATATGACTATCAAAAAGCCGGATACAAATTCTTTAAACAGGCCTTACCATTATTTTTGGAAGCCCAAAAGTTTAATCCTAATAATGCCCGTTTGAACTATATGCTGGGCATTATAAAATTCTTTGATAATCTTTCTCCGGAGGAACATCTTCCATACCTGAAAAGAGCATTTGAACTCGACCCTACCGTGGAGCCGGATTTGAATTATTGGTTGGGGTGGTCCTATCACTTAAATTCAAAATGGGATGATGCCATAAGGCACTACCAGTATCACATTCAGATAATTTCGGAAAAATCGGGTAAGCAAGCTCAAATGGAAGTGGAAGACATGAATAAAAAAATTCAGGAATGTCAGAATGGTAAAAAATATTCTGCCAGGCCTTTAAGAGTGTTTGTGGATAATCTCGGGCCCAATGTGAATACGCGCTTCCCGGAATACGGGGCACAAATTACTTCTGATGAATCAATCATTATTTTTACAGCACGTCGGGATAATTCCACGGGGGGCCAAAAAGACAACGATAATGAATATATGGAAGACATTTACATTTCCGTAAAAGAAAACGGGAAATGGACCCCATCCCGGCACCTGAGCAAAAACATCAATACTGACAAGCACGATGCCATTGCCGGCTTGTCGCCCGACGGCGGTAAAATATATGTCTATCGTCATAGCGGTAGCGATGGGGGCGACCTGTATGAAAGCGTTCAGTTCGGTAATGATTGGGAAGTACCGGTTCACATGAACAAAAACATCAACACCAAATACCACGAGAGCAGCGTGAGCTTGAGCTTCGATGGCAGAAAACTCTTTTTTGTCAGCGATAAGCCCTCGGGCTTTGGCAATCGTGACATTTACGTCTCGGAATTAGATGTAAAAGGAGAATGGGGGCCTGCCAAAAATCTTGGCCCCGAAATTAATACCAAATACGGAGAAGAAGGGGTAATGATGCACCCTGATGGCGTCACCATGTATTTCAGCAGTAAAGGGCATGACAACATGGGTGGATATGATATTTTTAAATCGGAATTCAAAAACGGCAAATGGACCAAACCCGAAAATTTGGGATATCCCATCAACGGGCCGGATGATGACGTATTCTATGTGGTGGCCGGAAGCGGTACGCGTGCCTATTTTGCCTCGGCCAAAGCCGGCGGATACGGCGACAAAGACATTTACAGAATTACGTTTCTGGGCCCCGAGAAACCTCCCATTACATCCAACGAAGACCAACTTCTGGCAGCGATTGCCAACCCCGTATCAAACCTGAAACCGGAAAATGAAGTGGAAGTGAAATTGGCAAAGTTGACAATACTGAAAGGCATTGTGTATGATTTCAAGACCAATGAAAAACTCGAGGCCTCCATTGATTTGATTGATAACGACAAAAATCAGGTGCTGGCCACTTTTAAATCCAATGCCACTACGGGTAAATATTTAGTGAATCTGCCCTCGGGTAAAAACTATGGAATTGCCGTCAGGAAGGACGGTTATCTTTTCCATTCCGAAAACTTCATTATCCCAGAAGCAGCAGAATACCAGGAATTTGAAAAAAACATTCCTTTGAAAAAAGTGGAAGTGGGTAATGTGATTGTGCTGAAAAATATTTTTTTCGATTTCGATAAAGCCACGCTGCGCCCCGAATCCATGAACGAACTGGACCGCCTGGTGAAATTACTGAACGACAACCCTACATTAAAAATAGAACTGAGCAGCCACACCGACTCGAAAGGGTCGGATGAATATAATATGAAGCTTTCCGAAAACCGTTCCAAATCGGTGGTGGATTATCTGATAAGCAAAGGTATTTCGGCTTCGCGCTTAGTGGCCAAAGGTTACGGAGAAACCAAACCCATCGACACCAACGACACTGAAGAAGGCCGCCAAAACAACCGCCGCACGGAATTTAAGATTTTGGAAAAATAATTTTTAATTATTTTGATTTACAACAAATGGCATTTATATGGCTTTCATGAATTTCTAAAAAAAACCAAAAATATCTCTAAAAGCGCTTTTTTCCGTAACTTGGCACGTTAATTGAATTTAATATCAGGGCATGAAGCAATTGTTACTTGTCACTTTGATTTTAAGCCTAGGTTTCTTATATCCCCAACAGGCGGCCAAATTCGGTTATGTGGACTCGGAATATATCCTTTCGAAAATACCCGAGTTCAAGCAGGCCCAGCAGGAACTCGACAAGCTCAGTGTGGAATGGCAAAAAGAAATCGAAGCCAAATATGCCGAAGTGGACAAATTATATAAGGCCTACCAGGCCGATGCCGTTTTATTGACGGATGAGATGAAGAAAAAAAGGGAAAACGAAATCATCAATAAAGAAAAAGAAGTAAAGGAATTGCAGAAAAAGCGTTTTGGAGTGGACGGGGAATTATTCAAAAAAAGGCAGGAACTGGTGAAGCCTGTCCAGGACAAAGTATATAATGCCATTAAAGCCGTGGCTGAAAAGAAAGGCCTTGGCTTTGTGATGGACAAAGCAGGGCAGGTGACCCTGATGTATGCCAACCCGAAATACGACATCAGTGATGATGTACTCACTCATCTTGGATATCAAAAATAACATAATATATAAATACCATGAATCCTAAAATCAAAACCCTTGCGTTCTTGGTGCTGGCCGCCATCGGATTTTCTGCAAATGCTCAGAAAATAGCCCACTTGAACCTTGACTCCCTCATCAGTTCGATGCCGGAATCGAAAACCGTTAAGGAAGAATCTCAAAACTATCTTAAATCCTTGGAAAACGAGGTGATGGCCATGACGGAAGAGTTTCAGAAAAAATATAATGACTACATGGCCAATGCCGAAAAAATGAGTGAGTTGGTAAGGAAAACCAAAGAAGAAGAACTTACGGGCATGCAGCGCCGCATTGAAGAATTTAAAATTTCGGCACAGCAGGATTATCAGAAAAAAATGAACGAATATTTGCAACCTTTGGTGGAAAAAGCCAAGAAAGCCATCGAGGCGGTGGCCAAAGAAAGCGGGTATAAATATGTGCTCGACGTTACGCCCGGAAACTCTAATGTACTTTATAGTGAACCCTCCGACGATATCTTCAATGCCGTTAAAAAGAAGCTCGACTCTATGCCGCCCGCTCAAATTCCGGGCACCAAATCCAACAATAACCCACCATCAGAAAACAAGCCCAAAACCAACCCTCAAACCGGCACAGGAACTAAGCCTAAGTCGGGAAAATAATTCTTTAAACAAAACAACTTTTTTCTTGTTAGGCATTCATAATCCGATGCCTGTTGCCTATTCTGTAAAAGACATAGAATTTATTACCGGCATTCCGGGAACGTTACTCAGGACTTGGGAAAGAAGATATGGCTTCCCCAGGCCTCGAAGAAACAAGGAAAATAATTTCAGATATTATTCCGATTCTGACCTTTTGCGCCTTTTGCAGGTTCAAATTTTAAATCGCAAAGGATACAGGGTTTCGGAACTTATTTCCATGAATGATGAGGAAATCCGGGAACTCATCGAGGAATATTTTAAGCCGAATACTTCTTTACCCGGGCGGGAAGATTTATATTACTGTTTGCATAATTTGGATGAAGAAAAATTTCATACGTGGGTAGATCATTCGGTTGAAAAATTCGGATTTGAATTTACATTTGAAAATTCCATACTTCCTTTTTTACGTTATGTGGGCGATTTATGGTTTATGAAAATCATCACGCCCGTGCATGAACATTTTGTATCGAACCTGGTCAGGCAAAAGCTTTTTAGAGCTATAGATGCATTGCCTAAAGTCAAATCCGATAAGCAAGATACGGTTTGGATTTTTTTTCTGAATGCATATGAATTACATGAACTTGCATTGTTGTATTACTATTATCTAGCGAAAAAGAGCGGTAAAAAATCGCTTTATTTGGGACCTTGCGTGCCTTTGGAGGACTTAGCAGTTTCGGCTTCTTTTTTTGGAAAAAAAATCCTGGTAACCACTTTCACTTCCCCAATACGAAATACCACCCATGAAAATTACATAGAAATGCTGAAGGAGAAAATTAAACCGGACAAATTGTATTTCAGTTGCGCGCCGGACCTTTTCGATGTAAATAAATTTGAAGAAAACTATTTCAGGAATTATGAGGATTTCAAAAAGCTGTTATTTTAAGATTGATATATACGAAACCATACAAATTAGATTATAATCAAAGAATTTTATTTGTCTAAAAACCCGGAAATGGCATAAACGTAATATTTCATAAAATAAAAAATCCCGATTGACGGGATTTAAGACAGGAGCGGAGAGAGAGGGATTCGAACCCCCGGACCCCGCAAAGGGTCAACAGTTTTCAAGACTGCCGCATTCGACCACTCTGCCATCTCTCCGCTACAAAATTAACTATTTTTCTATACTGCCCAATATTTTTTTGAGTAATTTTAATACTATAAATGAGCATTAAATTCAAATTTTGCAAATTTTTGTTCACTGCCTTTTCTTTGCATTGTATTTCTCAAGCCATTTATTTTCACCATGCCCTCTTTCGTCTCCCCGATGGAAAACCATATCTGGAAACCTATATGGCCGTGGACGGCAAATATTTCCCCTATGATAAAAAGGATAACAACCAGTTCCAGGTTAGCGTTTCTTTTAAGGTTTTGCTTAAAAAAGAAAATGATCCCGAAATCCTTCTGAATCAGTATTCTCTGAAAAGCCCCTTCTTTTCCGACACCAACAAAATCCCCGTATTTCTTGACGTGCAACGTTATGCACTAACTCCCGGCAATCAGAGAATCATTATTCAACTTCTTGATCATAAAACCAAAACCGTGCTTCAGGAACACCCTATTGCGCTGAATGTACCTTCAAAAACAGAAAAAATATTTTTTTCCGACATTGAGTGGGTAGAAAGGTACCAGAAAAGCCAAAACACTTCATCTCCGTTTTTTAAGTCAGGACATGAAGTATTTCCGTATCTGGTGAATTACTTCCCCGAAAAAACCAATACATTATGTTTTTATACCGAGGCGTACTGTTTTTCAAATCTGAATTCTACACTAACGGTTCAATGCAGAATTATGGATGCGGATGATAACGTACCGGTGAAGGGATATCTTAAAAAAACGCCTTGGAATGATATCACCAAGCCTTTGCCTCTCCTTGGACAATTCGAAATCAGTGCATTGCCAAGCGGAAATTATTATCTTGAATTTCGTGTTTTAAATAATAACGATTCAGTATTGGCTTCTGCACTGCATTTTTTTCAAAGGAAAAATTTTTTCGGAAAAAAAAGTCAGGCCATTACAGCCTCAGGTATGACCATCGAAAAATATGTCCGTCAGATTAAAAATTTTGATACACTTTATATGCATATTGAATGTCTTTACCCGATTTCTTCAGAAATTGAAAAGGAACGACAGTTTAATCACCTGAAAACCAAAGACACTTCCAACATGAGGAATTACCTGATTCACTTCTGGACAAAAAAATCTGCCGACACCATCAATCCTTATGTTCTTTGCAAAAACTACATGCAGCAGGTGTATGAAGCCAATGCCCTTTTTAGGTGCGGAAAGCAAAAGGGTTATAACACCGAGCAGGGAAGGGTGTATTTGCAATACGGCAAGCCCAGCCAGGTGGCAGCCATGTATAATGAAGCCAATACTTTCCCCTATGAAATCTGGCACTACTACAGAAGCTTCGACCAAACCGAACAACGCTATGTTACGAACCGCCGCTTTGTATTTGTGAACAACAATATTGCCGACCATTGCTTTCGCCTGGTGCATTCCGACATGCGCGGTGAAATCAACAACGAACGCTGGCGTTACGACGTAATGAAGCGCTTCAATAACGGCATACAAAACGACAGCAACATCCCCGTGGAGTCGCAGAACACCCAGATGAACGACCTTTTTCAAACGCCACGCTGATAAGCACCTCAATGAAAAAAATCCTGGTAGCCATCTTAAACTGGAACGGCAAACACTATTTGGAAAAATTTCTACCTGATATCATACTTCGTTCGGAAGAAGCGGATATTCTGATTATTGACAATGCCAGTACCGACGGAAGCGCCGGGTTTGTTCGTGATAAATTCCCGAACGTAAAAATTAAAGTACTGGACAAAAACTACGGCTTTGCCGGGGGATATAACAAAGGGTTGGAAGGAGAAGATTATCCTTATTATGTGCTTTTGAACAATGATGTCGAGGTGAGCGAAGGATGGTTGTTGCCCATGGTGAAATGGATGGAAGAGCATCCCCAAACGGGGGCCTTGCAGCCCAAGTTGCTGCAATACGACAGAAGGAGTTATTTTGAATACTCAGGAGCATGCGGAGGGCATTTGGATAAATGGGGATTTCCTTTTTGCCGCGGAAGGGTGTTCGACACCCTGGAAGAAGACCGTGGGCAATACGACGAGCCCGGTAAGATTTTCTGGGCATGTGGGGCAGCCATGATGGTCAGGGCCGAGGCATTTAAAAAAGCCGGCGGATTCGACGATCGTTTTTTTGCCCACATGGAAGAAATTGATTTGTGCTGGAGGTTAAGGCAGATGGGGTATGATATATATAATTGCTCTGCATCGGTTGTTTATCATGTGGGAGGGGGGACATTGAAAACGCAGAGTGTCCGGAAGTATTACCTGAACTTCAGGAATTCCCTTTATTGCCTGGTAAAAAACCATCCGAAAAACACATGGAGTATTATATTGATACGATTAATGTTGGACGGGTTGGCTTCATTATATTTCCTGATTAAGGGAAATTTTAAGGTGATGATGGGGGTATTGCAGGCCCATGCGGTATTTTATATTCATTTACCTGCATTAATAAAATATCGCCTGAACAGAAAAAAAATCCTGAGCTCTTATATGGATGTATATCCGGATTATGAAGGTTCTATTGTTTTAAAGTATTACTTCCTTAGAAAGAATACTTATGAGCAATTAAATAAAAAGTAAGAATGTATTACTTTTACTACATAACAATAAAAAATGTTATTTTAAATTTTTGAAAAAAACTAATGGAATTTACATTTATTTTCTAGGTATTGCGGATTAATTTTATTAAAAAAGAACCTGATGGTATAAAGTTTTGAATTACCTTTTTTAGTTATAAGATAAGAAAGCCCTTGTTTATCAAGCAAAGGATATAATGAAAGATTTTTCATTGATTTCAAATGTTCCGATGGGATAAATCCGGTAATATCATATTCACAAACTTTATTAAACATGCAATCATAAAAAGCAATCATTGCTCTGTTTTCCAAAAGCTGGATTCAACAAATAAGTGCAATTTTTTAAAAGAAGGAAAAATGCCTTTTGAGCATTTTTCCTTTTTGACTGAGTAGCGCATTTTTGCGTTACCTATATGAATAAAAAATACAAACAACTCAGTCGTGAACAAAGATACCAAATTCACGCGTTACTCAAAGAAGGATATCTTCAAAAAGATATTGCCCAAAATTTGGGTGTCCACCCCTCCACCATATGTCGGGAACTTAAACGAAATGTGGGAAAAAGGGGTAGAAGAGCCGGAGAATACCTTCCCGAACGTGCTCACTGCAAAGCCGTTCTTAGACATAAAACTAAGCCCAAAAAGATAAAGTTTACTAAAGAAATGAAAGACATGGTGAGTTGGTATTTAAAAGAGGAAAGAGGGAGCCCGGAATTGATCAGCCATGCTGTTGATCAAGTGGAAGTAAGCCATGAAACAATATATCGTTGGATATGGGAATGTAAGCATTCGTTCAGCCGTTCTTGCAGGCCATACAAAAATTTATACCGATACCTGAGGCATGGAAAAAGAAAACGCAAAAGAGGCTGTAGTTATGATCGTCGTGGGAATACTCCCGATAGGGTTTTTATAGACCAAAGGCCTGTAGCGGCATCAAAACGCAGCCGTATTGTATTGGGGACTGGGAAGTAGATTTAATGATGGGAAAAAATCACCAAGGCGCCATATTGGTAATGACCGACAGAACTTCTTTACACACTCGCCTTGTCAAACTTCCTTCCAAAGATACCCAAGTGGTAGAAAAGGGTATAGAAACTGTTTTAGAAGACCTGAAAAACGTGATGAAGCATCATACTTTAACTTTCGATAATGATAAGGCCTTTGCTCTTCATCAACAAATTGCTCGCAAATATGGGGTTAAAACTTATTTTACTCGTCCATATTGCAGCCAGGATAAGGGAACTATTGAAAATAGAATAGGAACATTAAGAATGTTTATACCAAAAAAACAAACCTTAACTTTGTTACGGAAAAAATGTTAAACACTATACAAAACAAAATTAATAATCGTCCGGTAAGAAAATTTAACTATCTTACCGCTAACCAAATGCTACTCAAAAAAAATGCACTTATTACTTGAACTTACAATGTTTAATTAATCTTTAATGATCAATATCATTTTATAAAAAAATTTTAATGATTTGTATCAACATTATATGGCCAATTAAGAATAATTTTGGCTTTCATGAAAGTGCTTCATTACAGTACGCATGGCTTTGACAGGAAGTTTCTGGAAATTGCCGGCACTAACATTCATGAGTTTTATTTTACCGAAGATGGGCTAAATTCAGAAACTGCCGAACTGGCAAAGGGTTTTGAGGCCATAACGTTGTTTACATCGGACGATGCTTCTTCCGAAGTTTTGAAAAAACTTGCCGCATCCGGCATACGATATATTTGCCTGCGTTCAGCCGGTTTTGATCATGTGGACTTAAATACGGCTCGTGAACTTAATATACGTGTAGCCAACGTCCCTGCTTATTCTCCACACGCCGTTGCCGAACATGCGCTTATGCTATTAATGGCATTAAACAGAAAAATTATTCAGGCCACAAAACTTTTCAGCATGAATGATTTCCGGCTCGACACCCTGGTTGGTTTTAATGTCTTCGGCAAAACGGCAGGCGTGGTGGGCACGGGAAAAATCGGATCCGTATTCGTGCGCATACTTCTTGGTATGGGATGCAGGGTTTTGGCGTATGATATAAATCCGAGTACGGAATTTTCAGGTACGGAAAATTTTCAATACACGGACTTGGATACATTATGCATGAAATCGGATATCATTTCCCTTTTTTGCCCGCTAAATTCATCAACACGATATCTTTTCGACAAAAAAAGATTTTCGATTATGAAAAAAGGAGTTATCTTTATTAATACGGCAAGAGGGGCTATTGTGAATACGTCGGATTTGATCGAGGCAATTGAAAACGGAACGGTCGGAGCCGCAGGCCTGGATGTTTATGAAAATGAAAAACCCTTGTATTTCAAAGATCTGAGAGGCCGTATCATCAACGATCCTCTTTTTGAAAAACTTCGCAATATGCCACAAGTGTTGTTAACGGCCCATCAGGCATTCCTGACCAAAGAAGCTTTGGAAGGTATTGCAAACACGACCGTAAGAAATTTATCGGAGTGGGAAAAATTCGGAAAATCAGTAAACGATTTAATTTAAAATTATTTGATTGTTATGAAAGGTACATTGAATATTGCACGTGTAGCCGGCATACCGGTTAAAATCCACTGGACATTCCTGTTATTGATTGCTTATATTTTCTTTTCAAACTATCTGTCGGGTAAAGCATCCGATCAGATCATCTGGACACTATTATTTATCCTCAGCATATTTCTAACCGTTTTTCTTCATGAACTGGGACATGCGGCCATGGCACGTGTTTTTGGCATCCGCACGCACGATATCACCATCCTTCCCATCGGAGGGGTGGCTCGGCTTTCCGAAATACCCACCAAGCCCTTTGAGGAAATCCTGGTGTCGTTGGCCGGCCCCATGGTTAATGTGATTTTGTCTATTGTTGTGTATATTCTATATGATATCCGATGGGATAAAATTATTTTGATTAAAGCCGGAGAAAGTATTTCAGGTGAAAATTTTTTTATTTATTACTTTTTTGTCAATCTTTGGCTTGCCGTATTTAATCTTATTCCGGGCTTTCCGATGGACGGGGGAAGGGTTTTGCGGGCACTGCTGTCCTACCGGATGGAAAGATATAAGGCCACACGAATTGCCGCCTATATCGGTCAGGCCATTGCGGTAGTATTTATCTTTTTCGGATTTTTTTCCAATCCATTTTTAATTTTCATAGGTTTATTTATCATTTTGGGTGCCGAAAGCGAAGCAGAATTCACCCGTTCGGATTATTTGCTCAGCCGGGTACCGGTAAAATCCATTGTAATGAAAAACTACGGCATGCTTCAAATTACCGATCCGATTTCGGTGGCTGTAGAAAAAATATTGGAAAGCGAAAATAAAAATTTTGTGGTTTTTGATAATAACCGCCCTGTGGGAACCCTAAGCAGGGAGGATATTATTTTTGGCCTTGAAAAATTTGGAAAAGACATCACCGTTGAATCCGTTACAGAAAAAAATCCCTTTAAGATTACCCATAACATGAAGTTGAATGAAGTTTACAAGAATTTTCATCAGGGGGCGCAAGGTTATATACTTGTTTATGATGAGCACGGGCATTTCGAGGGTGTATTGGATTTGGAAAATATTCTGGAATATATGGCCTTTAAAAATGTCCTTCATTCATGAACTGGCATTTCTTAACCATAGAAGAAACCGAAAAGATTCTGAATACTTCTCCGCAAGGGTTAAAAGCCAATGAAGCAAGGGAACGCCTGCGGTTGCACGGTGAAAATGTCATTGAGGACAAAAGAAAAAAATCGCCGATAGCTATTTTACTCGGACAGTTCAAAGATGTAATCATCCTTATCCTTTTCGGAGCCGCTGTAATTTCGGGAATTATCGGAGATGTAACTGATACGATCATCATACTGGTAATTGTTTTTTTAAATGCTCTGGTTGGATTTATCCAGGAATACCGTGCAGAAAAAGCCATGGAAGCATTAAAAAAACTCACATCACCGGTCGCTTATGTATTCAGGGATGGGCAAACGGTAAAAACGGATGCTCGATTTTTGGTGCCCGGTGACCTCATTTCTCTTGAAGCGGGCCATATTATACTTGCCGATGTACGCTTTTTAAAAACTTATGGATTGAAAGTGGACGAATCGATGCTGACGGGGGAGTCGCACAACGTGGAAAAAAAAGAAGAAAATCTTACACCGGGAAATGAATATGCATTAGGAGACATGCATAACATGGGCTTTAAGGGAACTCATGTAACCTTCGGCCGTGCACTTGCCTATGTGGTGCAGACCGGAAAAAATACCGAGATTGGTAAGATTGCCGGAATGCTGGGCAGGGACGAGAGCGCTACTCCGTTGCAAAAGCGATTGTCGGCCTTCGGCAAACGCCTCTCGGCGGTGGTTATTCTGATTTGTGCACTGATTTTCTTTATGGGATGGATTAGGGGTGAAAACCCCGTTACCATGTTGCTGACATCAATATCCCTTGCCGTGGCAGCCATTCCCGAGGCCTTGCCTGCCATGGTAACCATTACGCTGGCACTGGGGGCCCGAAAAATGGTAAAGCAGCAGGTGATCATACGCAAGCTTTCGGCAGTTGAAGCCCTGGGTTCTGCCACCTACATTTGTTCAGATAAAACGGGAACCCTGACTGAAAATAAAATGAAAGTGGAAGAGTTGGTGTCGTTGTATGACGGTACGCGTCATGATTTGCCGGATCATCAACCATTGTTGTTTTGTATGGCCCTGAACAATGACGTAATGAAAGGGGAAGGCGGAGAATGGTTGGGCGAGGCCACAGAAGTGGCGCTGGCACATTATGCCCTGCAACATTCTTATGATAAACAAAATCTTGAAAACACATTTAAAAGAATAGCGGAAATTCCCTTTGACTCGGTAAGGAAGTGCATGACAACGATTCATAAAGATGGAAATCACTATTGGATCATTACCAAAGGAGCAGCCGAGAGGATAAAGGAAATATCCGTATTGGAAAACGAGAAAGATAAAAATCATTTTGATGAGGTAGCAAACCGCCTTGCGGAAAAAGGATACAGGGTATTGGCTTTCGGAATAAAAAAAATCCGGTCATTACCTGAATCGGTTAGCCCTGAAACCATTGAACATGGCCTGTTATGCATCGGAATGGCGGGTATGTGGGATCCTCCGCGCCCCGAAGCCAAAGAGGCCATTAAAGAATGTCTGGAAGCCGGTATAACACCGGTCATGATCACCGGCGATCATCGAATAACCGCAACGGCCATTGCCAAACAGATTGGAATCTACAGGCCGGAAACCGATGAAGCGCTTACCGGTAAAGAACTGGAACAATTGACCGAAGCCGAGTTAAGAAAAAAAGTGCGCAATATTAAGGTATATGCCAGGGTAAATCCTGAACAAAAACTGAAAATTGTGGATGCCCTGCAGGCAGAAGGGGAATTCGTGGCCATGACCGGCGACGGTGTGAATGATGCACCGGCACTTAAGGTCTCCAACATCGGCATTTCCATGGGGATAAACGGGACGGAAGTGGCGAAGGAGGCCTCGCACATGGTGCTGCTGGATGATAATTTTGCAAGTATTGTTAGGGCCATACGCAGCGGAAGGGTGATTTTTGACAACATCGTGAAGTTTATAAAATATACCATGACCAGTAATTTTGGTGAAATCATTTCCATTTTGCTGGCTCCCTTTTTCCTTTTACCCATACCGCTCCAGCCCATTCATATCCTATGGATTAACCTTATCACCGACGGATTGCCCGGATTGGCGCTGGCCATGGAACCTGAAGAAAAAAATGTGATGAAGCGCAGGCCCCGCAAACCGAATGAAAATATTTTCAATAAATCCTTTACGTTTCATGTCCTTTTTTTCGGTTTCCTGATGGGCATCGTAACGTTAATCATGCAGGCCCTGGCCATACATCACTACCATGCCCACTGGCAAACGATGGCATTCAGCGTGCTGTGTTTCAGCCAGTTGGGGCACGTTTTAGCGATAAGATCCGAAGACAGATCGCTATTTGACATCGGAATTTTCAGTAACCTGCCTATGCTTGGGGCAGTATTAATTTCGGTGGTACTTCAGTTGGCCATCATTTATGTCCCTTTCTTTAATAATCTGTTTCATACCCGCCCCCTTAGCGCCGATGAACTGGGAATTACTTTATTGTTTTCCACTTTGGTTTTCTGGGCCGTTGAAGCAGAAAAATGGTTTAAAAGAAAAAGTAACAGGGAACATTAGTAATTTCGAAATTAATATTCGCTCTCTTCATCCTCTTAGTCGTTTTCGTTTCCTTGTTCAACGTGCAGAATATGTAATAATCTGTGAATAATGGGTGCAAAGAATACGGCTGTAATACTCAAAAATGCAACTCCGCTGTAAAGCGCATAAAAAGAAGAAAAAATTTTAGCATTGGTTGTCCTGAGTTCCGCAACCGGCCCCATACCTGTTAATATCATGCAAGACATATGAAAACTGTCAATCCATGAAAGTTCTCCGAAATAATGATAACCTAATGTGCCTGCAATAACTGAGATTGTCGCCAGTCCAAATGCAAACATTCCATATCTGCCTACCCTTATCAGGAATTTGGGGAAAGAGATAATTTTATGTTTCCGGCTTTCTAATTTCATAAATGTAATCTTTAATCAAAATTAAGTGATAGATTTTAAAACTTTATGAATTATGGAATTTATTTCACTAATCAGAAAGAAAAAAACACCCTCCATATGGATATCAACAGAAATTCAAAAACACTTGCCGTGCTTTTCCAACATTTTAGTATGATTTTTTAAAAAGAATACTAATTTTCTGATATTTTTCTATGGATATCCCACACCTGTTCAATGACAGAATGCTTTTCATCATTTCTTATCACATAATCCGCCAACGGAATCTTTTTTTCATCGGGCCACTGTGCTTCCATGCGTTTTCTGATTTCGTCTTCACTCAGGCCGTCGCGTTTTTTCAGGCGTGCCATCCTTAATTCCATGGGGCTTGTTACCAGAATATTTTCAGAGCACTTTTTGTATATACCAGATTCAAACAATAAAGCGCTTTCTTTAATGATGATTTTCTTGTCGGATTTCTCCGTAAAAGCATCGAACATTTTTCCCACGCACGGATGGATGATGGCATTCAATGCTTCCCTGACGGAACTGTCCTCAAAAATTCTTTTCCGAATGAAGGGCTTGTTAATTTCCCCTTTATTCAGATAGGCCTCAGGCCCCAGCAGTGAAACAATTTTTTCCCTTATGCCTTCCATGAAATAGGCCTGATGTGCGGCTTCATCGCTGTTAAAAACATCGGATCCCAACATTTGGAACAAACGGGCAATCATGCTTTTACCGCTGCCAATGCCACCGGCCAGGCCGATGATTTTCTTATCCCACTTTGGTCCAGTCATTCACTTCCTGTTTTTGGCTTAAAAATTCCCTGATACATGCATGTTCGGGTTTTTCCAATGAAGGATCATCATCCAGCAATTCCAGGGCGGCTTCGCGTGCTTCTTTCAGCAGCGGCCCGTCGGTTATCAGATTAGCTATTTTGAGTTTTTCGGTTCCGCTCTGCCTTGTCCCCGACATTTCGCCCGGCCCGCGCAGTTCCAAATCCATTTCGCTGATTTTAAATCCGTCGGTGGTTTGCACCATGGCTTCCATACGCCTGCGCGCCTCCCGGCTGAGTTTATGCCCCGTCATCAGGATGCAATACGACTCTTCCGAACCCCTGCCCACTCTTCCCCTCAGTTGATGTAATTGCGAAAGCCCAAAGCGTTCGGCGCTTTCAATTACCATCATGGTAGCATTCGGCACATTAACCCCCACTTCTATCACGGTGGTGGCCACCAGGATATTTGTTTTTCCTTCCGCAAACATCCGCATTTCATGTTCCCTGTCTTCCTCGCTCATCCTGCCGTGCACCATGCCCACATGATACTGTGGTTCGGGAAAATCTGCTACGATGCCTTCAAAGCCCTTTTCCAGGTTATGATAATCCAGTTTCTCGCTTTCCTGAATCAGCGGAAACACCACATATACCTGCCTTCCTTTGGCAATCTGTTCACGCATCATCCCAATCACTCTTAGGCGAGCATTTTCATAAACATGAAAGGTTTTGACGGGCTTACGTCCGGCAGGCAATTGTCGGATCACCGAAACATCCAGGTCGCCATATAGAGTCAGCGCTAAAGTACGGGGTATAGGCGTGGCACTCATGATCAGGACGTGAGGCGGAGGATTGTAGCCGGTGCTGAGCTTAGCACGCTGTGCTACACCGAAGCGGTGTTGCTCGTCAATGACGGCCAATCCGAGTTTTTTAAACTTCACCTGTTCTTCGATTAGCGCATGCGTGCCTATGAGCAACTGAATTTGCCCGCTTTGAAGTTCTTCGTAAATCTTTTGCTTTGGTTGTTTTTTGGTGGAACCTGTCAGTAATGCCACACGCACCGGAAGCCCTTTCAGGATATCACGAATATTGTGATAATGTTGCTGTGCCAGGATTTCCGTGGGCACCATCAGGCATGCCTGGCAATCGTTGCCGATGGCAATCAGCATTAAAATCAAGGCCACTATGGTTTTTCCGCTGCCCACATCGCCCTGCAGCAAACGGTTCATCTGCCTTCCCGAGCGCATGTCTTCATACATTTCACGGATAACGGCTTTCTGGTCGTCGGTTAGCGGGAAGGGAAGGTGTTTTTCATAAAACTCTTTCAGTAAATCACCGGAAGTTGTGAAAGGAATACCAACAGAATATTTCTTCCGGTTTTTAAGAATTTTTCCCAATTGCAATTGAATGAAAAACAACTCTTCCCACTTCAGACGCCTGGTGGCATGATGAATATCTTTTTCGCTATCGGGCAAATGGATTTTTTCAAAGGCAAGCAGGCGGTTCATTAAAAAATATTTTTTTCTTATGGATTCGGGCAGGTTTTCGTCCACGGTTTGATGCAGGTGCATCCTGATGCCGTTGGAGATAACCCCGAAAAGCCCGTCGGAGTCAAGCCCGGCGCGCTTCATGGTTTCCGTGGGATTGTAAACGGGCATAAAGCGGGGCAGGTTTTGAGCAGTGAGTTTTTCTTCTTCCAGAAATTCCGGATGGGCAAATTGAATGAGGTTCTGATAACGCCCCGGCTTTCCGAAAATCAGGTAACGCTTTCCTGCCTGCAATCGCTTCGAAACCCACTGGTGGCCCTGAAACCATACCATAAGGGCTTTGCGGTTCCCCTCCACGCATTCCGCCACCAGGCGTTTGCTTCTTTTTTCCCCTTTCAGTTCCATGCCCTTCACCCATAGCATCACCTGGACTTCGGAACCGATTTCATCTTCCGGCATACGGTATAATTCTTCCAATGTAAAGATTTTGCTTCGGTTGATGTAGCGAAAGGGAAAATGAAAAAGCAATTCGTGAAAATAGAAAATCCCCAATTCCTTTTGCAATATTTCCTCGCGCTGGGGGCCAACGCCTTTGAGATATTTTACCGGCAATGCTTTCAAACCGAGTTGGGCATACTTGGGCTAAATTATCAAACTTCAAATATCTTTGACATGCATAAATGGAATAAATTTGAACAATTGAAGCATAAATTTTCCATATTATTTTTATGCGTTGCCTATTTTACTCTAAAGGCACAATATTTAGACACCCTGCATGAAGTGTTTATTTCCAAATCATCCCTCGATATCCGCCTTGAAAGCCGATGGTCTTTTTTGGAAGGAAGCCCCATACGCATCGAGGGTTACCGACTGGGGGTTTCTTTCCGAAAAAAAATCCGCATCGGCGGGGGCATCAGCTGGATGAAAAGTAATTTTTTCAGGAGTAAATTATATCCTGCTCCGAACGGAGATTGGGTTGAAACTAAAGAAAACTTGATGCTGTATTATTTTTGTTATTACATAGATTTTGTGTTTCATAAAACGAAGCGCTGGCAACTGAGTACACCTTTGCAGTTTGGTGCGGGTTGGTATTGGTGGCAGGGAGTGCGGCGGCCGTTTTTTCGCGATTCTAAGTTTGATCATTTTTTGTATTTGTATGAACCCGGCATCAGCGTACAATATAAGGTGTTTCCGTTTTTAGGCGCGGGCATGGATGTTTGCTACCGCTTCGGGAATGCGGACTCGGGTTATTTAAAATACCGGTTTCATTCCCCTTCCTATGGGGTAAAATTTTTATTTTGGATTCATCAGTTGTTTTTCTACTTATTTCCAAACTCACCCATTACAAAGAAATATGGGCCCGTCTCATGGTAAAATTAAGATTCTATGTTGCATATTGATATCATTACTCTGCACCCGGAAATGATGGAAGGTTTTTTTAATTATTCCATCCTGAAGCGTGCGCGTGAAAAGGGCAAAGCCGATATTAACCTCATCAACCTGAGGGAATACGGATTAGGAAAGCACCGCCAGGTGGATGACTATCCTTACGGAGGCGGTGGCGGCATGGTTTTGATGATAGAGCCGATAGATAATTGCATTTCCGATTTGAAGAAAAAAAGAAATTATGATGAAATCATTTATACGGCGCCTGATGGAGCATTATTTGAACAAAAAACAGCCAACCGCCTTTCGCAATTACAAAACCTGATTATCTTATGCGGCCATTACAAGGGTGTGGATGAGCGCGTGCGCGAGCATCTGATCACCATGGAAATCAGCATAGGGAATTATGTATTGACGGGCGGTGAGTTGCCCGCTGCCGTGATTGCGGATGCCTGCATACGCCTGATTCCGGGTGTGCTGGGCGATGAAAGTTCGGCCCTGGACGATTCGTTTCAGGACGGCCTGGTTTCCCCTCCGGCTTATACGCGGCCGGCCGAATATAAAGGATGGAAGGTGCCGGAAATATTATTAAGCGGCCATGAACAACTTGTAAAAGAATGGAAATTAGAACAAAGCATCAAAAGGACGAAGGAAAGAAGGCCCCCGAATTAAAAGTTTTTTTCAAACGTAAACCACTCAAAATTTCACTATTTTTATTTCGTGAATAAAGGGCTGCTGATTGTTTTATTAATTTTTTTACATTGCTGTAACGACAAAAAAGACAAACAACCTTCCTTGCAAAATGCACCCTTACCTAAGGCCCTTCCGGCTCGTGGATATGTGGTTCCCCCCGACAGCATGCGCCCCCCTAAGGTGGTTAGCGTTGACGAAAAAAAACTTAAAAAAATACCGGCAGGCCAACCCAAAATAATACCCGCCCATCCTAACGTGCATAAATCCGGCACGCCTAAAACGGTAAAAGCCGGCAAGCCGGGAGTAATAACCCCGGGTACCGATACCTTCCCTTTACCCAAAGTGGTGCCGGCCATAGACAGCCCCTTTATGGCCAGGCAACCCAAACCTGTTCCTGCCCTGCCCACGCGCATGAAAGATGCAGCTACCTGCAATATGCAGTACCTGGACGTGGACCAGGGCATGAATTCTTCTTACGTTTGGTCCATCCTGGAAGACCACAGCGGAAACCTTTGGTTCGGGACAGAAGGCGGCGGGGTCACGAAATACGACGGGCAACACTTTACGCATTATACCGAAAAGGAGGGCTTAAGTAACAATAACGTTTGGTCCATCCTGGAAGACCACAGCGGAAACCTTTGGGTAAGCACAGAAAGAGGGCTTACTTGTTTTGTGGTGGGGGGCGCCGGCTTTTCTACCACAAAACTACATAAAAAAAATGAAATTTTCAACCCCCTCATAATGGTATTTCACAAAGAAGACGGCTTAAAAGCAGAAGATTTTTTTTCTAATTCGGTTTTGCTCGATAGTAAAAACCGCATCTGGTGGGGCAGCGGAAAAGCCCTTACGATGCTCGATTTAAATGAATTTAAGATGAACAAAAAAGAACCCGAAATACAATTGGATAATATTTACCTGCAGGAAAATTTTGTGGATTACCGCCATTTACACGATACCATTACAGACAGCGCTATTGTTAATGAAAACAACGAATTAAAAAATATACGGTTCAGGGGTGTTGCAAAGTTTCATAATTACCCCGAGGGATTAGAACTGCCGTATTATTTAAACCACTTAACATTTTATTTTACCGGCATTGACTGGTATGCCCCGCATAAACTTAAATATCAATATAAATTAGAGGGGCTGGATAAAGATTGGAGCCAACTCACCTCCGAGGGCAAAGCAGATTATCGCAATATTCCTTTCGGAAAATACACCTTTAAAGTAAAAGCCATAGGCAGCGCGGGCAAGTGGAGCAAAACCCTGGAGTATTCCTTTATTATTCACCCGCCCTGGTGGCGCACCGGGTGGGCCTATACCAGCTACGTTATCACGGCTATTGCCGCCGTGGTTTTAATTGTACGATGGAACAGCAGAAAATTGCGCGCAAGGGCAAAAATGTTAAAAATAAAAGTAGAAGAAGCCACGCAGGAAATCCGCCAACAAAAAGAAATAGTAGAAAAACAAAAACAACTCATTGAAGAAAAACACAAAGAAATAACCGACAGCATCAATTATGCCGAAAGGATACAACGATCCTTGCTGGCCAGTAAAAAACTACTTGACGAACACCTGAAAGAATATTTCATCCTCTACAAACCCCGTGATGTGGTGAGCGGCGATTTTTACTGGGCAAGGGCTTTGCCTGACGGACAACTGGCGCTGATGTGTGCCGACAGCACCGGACACGGCGTACCCGGAGCCATCATGAGCATTTTAAACATTGCTTGTCTGGAAAAAGCCGTCGAAGTGGAAAAACTTACCATGCCTCATGAAATATTAAATTACACACGAAATAAAATCATTGAAACCCTAAAAAACGACGGCACTCCGGAAGGCGGAAAAGACGGCATGGACGGCTGTTTGCTTTGCTTCGATTCCAAAAATTACATGCTTACCTGCGCTTCCGCACATAACCCCGTATGGATTGTAAGAGGCAAGAAACTTACGGAAATTAAAGCCGACAAATTCCCTGTGGGAAAACACATTCGTGATGGCCAGCCCTTCACATTGAATGAATTTAAACTCTGCCCGGGCGATGCCATCTATTTACTTACGGACGGATTTGGCGACCAGTTCGGCGGGCCTTCGGGTAAAAAATTCAAAAACAAAAACCTTCAGGAACTGCTTCTTTCCATAGCCCATGAACCCATGCACATACAAAAGCAAAAACTCGAGAAGGCATTTGAAAACTGGAAAGGAAGTTTGGAACAGGTGGATGATGTGACGATAATGGGTATCCGGATTTAAAAATTAAAAAAGGATTTAATCAAACTTTGCACTAATAGTTACTAAAATAAAAATTTATTTATTATATAATTTTCCTATATTTTCAACCTATAAGTACATTTGGCCGTTTTATATCTATTAAAAAAAATCCTTACTTTTACACTTGAAAAGGTGAGGTGCCTGAGAGGCCGAAAGGAGCAGTTTGCTAAACTGTCGTACCCCCAAAAGGGTACCGCGGGTTCGAATCCCGCCCTCACCGCTCTAAATTTTTACGCTTAATCCCTGAACAATAAAGCAACCGCGTAAGCATTCACCCCTTCCCTGCTTCCCACATATCCGAGTTTTTCGTTTGTGGTGGCTTTCACCGATACGTCCTCCATTTCAATTTTCAAAACTTCAGAAATATTTTTTTTCATGGCATCAATATAGTTTTTCAGCTTGGGTTCTTCAAGCACCACCGTAACATCCACATTGCCCACCCGAAAACCTTTTTGGGTGATGAGTTTATACACCTCCTCCAGTAAAATTATACTGTTGATATTTTTATATTTTTCATCGGTATTGGGAAAATAATACCCGATATCCCTTAAGCCCGCGGCCCCAAGCAAGGCATCGCACAAAGCATGCAACAAAACATCGGCATCGCTATGGCCGTCGCAACCGGAATGATGCGGAACCTCCACTCCGCCCAACATCAGCTTCCTCCCCTGCCTGAGCGGATGCACATCAAAACCAAAACCCACCCTGAACGGACATCCCATATCCTGCTTATGCTTTTACGGCTTCCACACCCGGAAGCGTGCCTTGTTCCACATATTCCAGCATGGCCCCTCCGCCGGTGCTGATATAACTTAATTTATCGGAAAGATTGTATTTGGAGGCCGCCGCCACGCTGTCGCCCCCGCCTACTAATGAAAAAGCACCTTTTTGAGTGGCCTGTGCAATGGCCTCGCCGATTTTTCTTGTGCCTTCCTGATAATTTTCCATTTCAAACACTCCCATGGGACCGTTCCACAATATGCTACCCGATTGCATGATGGCCTTAGAAAAAATTTCTATGCTTTGAGGGCCGATATCCAGCCCCATTTGGCCTTCGGGTATTTCGTCCGATTTATAAACACTGCCGGGCTTATCTTCAAATGCACTATGAGCCAAAACATCCACGGGAAGCAATATCCTTATGCCCCTTGATTTTGCGTTATTCAAAATATCAAGTGCATCATTTATCCTGTCAGTTTCACACAACGACTTTCCGATTTTTCCCCCCTGAGCACTAATGAACGTAAAGGCCATGCCCCCTCCGATAATCACGTTATCCGCCTTTTCCAATAAACTTTTAAGTATCAGGATTTTATCGCTTACTTTGGCTCCGCCGACCACGGCTGTCAGGGGGCGCCGGGGTTCATAGAGCACCTTATTAAGGTTTTCCACTTCCTTGCCCATCAGAAAACCAAGGCATTTTTTTCCGCTTGCAAAGAAGCGGGCGATAACGGCCGTGGATGCATGGGCACGGTGAGCCGTACCGAACGCATCGTTCACATAAAAAGTTCCGTGCTTCGAGAGTTTTTCGGCAAAAGCAGCATCGCCTTTTTCTTCTTCTTTGTAAAAACGCAGGTTTTCAAGCAACAACACTTCCCCCGGCTGAAGCCGGCTGCTGAGTTGAAATGCTTCTTCCGAAATACAATCGGATGCGAATTTCACTTTCTGCTTTAAATGATGCTCCAAAGCAGGGAGGGTGTGCCTGAGGGAAAATTTATCTTCAGGCCCTCCTTTCGGCCTCCCCAAATGCGACATCAAAACCACCGATGCCCCGTTTTCCAGCAGATACTGAATGGTAGGCAAAGAAGCGCGGATGCGCGTATCGTCGGTAACCTGAAAGGCATCGTTGAGCGGCACGTTAAAATCCACGCGCACCAAAACCCTTTCACCTTTGAAATTAAAATCGTTTAATGACTTCATAAGGCCTTTGTTTAAATTAAGGTTTAATGTTTACCCGTACTTCCGAAGCCGCCGGAACTGCGGGCACTCTCATTGATTTCACTGACCGGTTCCCATTCCACCACGGCATGCATGGCAACCACCATCTGAGCAATACGGTCGCCGGGCTGAATGACAAAAGTTTCGGATGAGAGATTCACGAGCAATACTTTAATTTCCCCCCTGTAATCGGCATCAATGGTTCCCGGTGTGTTCAGTACCGTGATGCCATGCTTCCATGCCAGTCCGCTGCGCGGGCGAATTTGCGCTTCATACCCTTCGGGCAATTCCATAAAGAGCCCTGTTGGGATAAGCTTACGCTCCAGGGGCTTTATCTCTTCCGGGGCAGGCAGATTGGCCCGCAAGTCCATTCCTGCCGAAGCTGCAGTGGCATAGGAAGGCAAATCGAAAGGGGAAGTATTGATGATTTTAACCTTTAAACTCGGCATACCTTTTTTTGAAAACGGGAAGTTCCCATTTTATCCACAACCACACAAAAGGGATTACTAACAAATTATTCAAAAATAATTTAAGTGAGATTGAAGAAATATCATCAAACAAATATGAAAACAGGTAAAGCACAACGGCAAATAGGCCGTAAAAGAAAATGGCCCTCGCGTTGTAAGGTGCGGGATAATGCTTTTTGCCCCATTGCCAGGAAATGATACACATGGAAAAATAAGTGATAAACGTTGCCCAGGCCGATGCATAATAGGAAAAATACGGTACCAGAAGTAGATTAAGTAAAATCGTTATTCCCGCACCTATCATGGAAATCCAGGCACCATATAAAGTTTGCCCGCTGATTTTATACCACACGCTTAAATTAAAGTAAATGCCAAGAAAGGCATTGGCCATCAGCAATACCGGCACTACCCCTATGCCCACCCTGTACTTTTCACCGATAAAATACTGCAATACAGGCAGGTTGAGGGAAGTAAGCAAAAACACCAGAAAACAAAACTGGGAAAATATTTTCAGCACATAGGCATTTAATTTCATCGAGTCATCACGGTTTGCACGGTTAAAGAAAAAAGGTTCTGCCGCAAAGCGAAAGGCCTGAACAAACAAGGTCATGAAGATGGATATTTTATAGCATGCGCCGTAAATTCCCTGTGCTTCCATGCCTTCTTCCAAAGGGAGCAGATGCTTCAGCACAATGCGGTCGAAAGTTTCGTTTACCATACCGGCCAGGCCCACCAACACGAGGGGCCATGAATATTTCAGGATTTGACGGTATGTATTCCATTCTGCCAAAGGCCTGTAATCCAGCAGAAAAGGCACAAGCAAAATCAGATTAAAAACATTGGCCAACAAATTACACAAAAAGGAATATCCGATGCCGGTTTCGGGGTTATACCATGAAGTCCATGATGATTCAGGATTTTCGGCATAAGCCCTTTTGACAAATACAAAAACAACTACATGGAGCAGGATATTCACCATCACATTTCCCAGGCGCATGAGGGCAAAAGGAACGGGCTTTTCCAACAACCGGAAGCGTGCCATGGGCAGGGCCAACAAGGCATCGGTGGCGATGATGCCGATGCACCAGATAATGAACTCGGGATGGCGGGAGTAGTGAAGTTTATCGGCTATGACGGGAACATACTGATAAAGCGCGATACTGAAAATGAAGGTTGAAAGCAGAATGGAAGAGAACGTTATGCGAAATATTTTTTTTGCATCGCCCGTGGAGTTGGAAAAACGAAAAAAGGCCGTCTCGAGGCCGTAGGTGAAAATGACATTGAAGAAGGCAATATAGGAATACAATTCCGAATGAATGCCGTATTGAACGGGCTCCGAGAAAATGTAAGTCAGTAAAGGAGTAAGCAGATAATTCAAAAAACGGGGCAACATGGTGCCCATGCCGTAGAGCACGGTTTGGCTGCCCAGTTTTTTTAAGGAAGAACCCGGTTTTACCATTAAATAAGATACCGTTAAACTACAGATTTTAAAAGTATATAAAACATGTTTTTTTAAATTTTTCCAAAAAAATCTGCATTAAACAAATAACATGAGAACAAATAAAATCAATGTAGTATAAATTCTTGAACATATACCATAAATATTAGGTTCATACATTCTCATTCAAAAAATTGAGATTATTGCATGAACTTGCATCAAAAAAAACGAAACATTTGCTTATTTTCGGCTTAAAATTTGGGAAATAAAATTCCATGAATTTTCTTAAAAATGCCTATATATTATTCATCGTATTAATAAAAACGATAAAAGCCACCTGGGGAATATTATTTATTTCATGCTTCGGAGTATTTGCCCTTTTAGAAGTTGATCAGGCCCAGGACATTTTCCTATACATGAAAAATTTTGCAGAAAACAAAGCAAATGAATTTCAACATTTGATTATATATATCTTGGCAATTTTTTTATGGTCAATAACAGCGTGGTATTGCTCGAGAATACTTTTGCTAAATCATCATTTTTTACCGTATCCGACCAATTTTTCACATGAAAATTATTTTAATTTTTTACAAAAGTACTTGGCAAGATTTTACGGATTTATCCCTTTCATAATAAGTTCAATTGCATTTTTCAAAATCAATCATTGGCCATTATTTATCTTTTTTATCGTTATTGGGCTTTTATATATGATTTTCCTTAAGTTCAGAATTGAAATTATAATTTTTTGGAGGTTAATCAGAAAAAAAAATCTGAACATGGAATACATTAAAACTATCGCCTCAAATTTTAATAAAATGAGATTTAGTGTAAGAGGAAGAAACATGGAAGGAAAAGAAATTTTCAAAAAATATCTTATAATTAAAATCCTGCTTTTTATACATCTGATGTTATGTATTTTATTTATTAACAATAATTTTTATAGCAGAAGCTTAGCATCATTTCTTGGTCCTGCATCCATAATAGTTATTGGAATATCAGCTTCTTGCCTTCTCTTTGGAATTGTAAATTTCTATGAATACAGGACAAAGCAACCTTTAAGTATAATCGTGATTATTCTTGTATTAATATTTAGTTTGTTTAATGATAATCATTTAGTAAAAAACATCACTCCGTCTAAACAAACTTTTTTATTAAGATTTTCGGATGAACAATATTTTGAACATTTTATACATAACCTCAACAAGATCTATTGTAAAAAAGGTCAACAAGAATCAAACCAAACCGTCGATACCATGCCGGTTTTTATCATAGCTGTGGAAGGAGGAGGAATACGTTCTGCTTTCTGGTCGGCTCATGTATTGTCATTAATACAGGATACTGTTTTCAAAAAATTTAAAAAAAATTTTCTTAATCACGTATATGCATTCTCTACTGTATCGGGCGGATCTGTTGGTACGGGTGTTTTTATTGCATCATATGCAGAATATCAAAGAAATTATGGAGAAAAAATTTCAAATTATGATTCATTAAAAGCTTTTTGCACTTCCATGCTTTCGAAAGATTTTTTATCGGCATTAAATGCCGGTTTGGTTTTTCCTGATATGCTACAAAATTTTATTCCCTTTCCAATCCACAGATTCGACAGATCAAAATGGTTGGAAGATAAATGGTCAGATGAGTTTTCGCGTAACATACCCAAGATAAGTAAAAAACATTCCTCGCACACCTTAGATGAAGGCTTTTTAAAATTTTACTCCGACACTTCCTTTAATAATTTTTTACCTGCTTTGTTTGTCAATAGTACCCAAGCCCACACCGGAAGTAAAATAATTTTGTGTCCTGTCCGTTCCATATTCTCAAATGTGGATACTGTAACCAATCTTTTTGAACAAACAAATAAGGATATACCTTTTAAAACAGTAATGTCGATCAGCTCCAGATTTCCATTGGTTACACCGCCTGCCATGGTTCAAATAAACAATAAAAAAATTCATCTGTTAGACGGTGGATATGAAGATAATTCCGGGTTGACCACAGCCATTCTGATTTCTAAAAATTTCAAAAAAAATTTAAATGAATCTGTAAAAGATACTATAATCATGAATTTTTTAAAGAAAAACATTCTTAAAATTAATTTTATTTTCATCAGTAACAATCCCCGTTCATCAGTAAGCACAATGAATAATACCTCGAAAAATAATTTATTACCCGAATTGACCATGCCGGCCTCTACGTTCTATTCGACATGGGAGAAAAATAACAATAACAACTTTTCTTTTGCAGTAGAATACTGTAATTTTAACAAAATTAATTTTATTGAAATTAAATTAAAACATACTCATAAAGTAATTCCCTTGGGCTGGTTCCTATCCCCTGAATCCGTGTTAAGTATCCGGCAATGTTCCATAGATAATCTGGAAAAAATATTGAATCAATTTAAATAAAAATTTATTCAGAAGATCTTATATAAGATCGGTCTTGAAGGTGATGCATCGTTGTCGAAGGGTCCGGGAATCAGGTTCAACAGGTAGTTACCGTCGGGTATATGATTGGGCACATAAACCAGTTCGGTTATGGTGCAGTCCATGCGTGGGTTATCGGGGTAATCCCAGAAAATGCGGTGAGCTGTGAGTTTACCTTCGTCTTGTTCCCTGTCCACCGATGGCAAATCAATTAAAAGATGACGGATGCCCTTTTCCACAATGAATTTCATGGCATCGGGTTGTAAATACGGTGGGTTGGTATTGGAATAATGAGCCGATATTTTTTCCGGAGAATTGTCCAGGGTACGGATAATCAGCGCTTCGGGCTGCAAATTACCCTCAAAAGATGCTTCCATTATGGCTTTGGAAATTACGCGGTCTCCGTTGGAAAGTTCTTCAGGCAATACGGTAATCAATTCAGAAATATAAAAAAATATTTTTTGTTCACGGTAAACCGATATCCACTCCGGCGTGATATGCCCCACCGACTCAGTATGCGTCACATGAGCATGAGGGTTAAAAAAAATATTTCGGAAATTGACCGGGGCACCGCTTTTCACTTCTCCCACAAAATCTCCCATCATCACGGGGGTAATCTTCGGTTCATCCTGATACCAGCATACCACATTACCTTCTTTTCTGACAGGAATGGATATGTCCAGGGGCTGATAAAAATCCACACGAAATTCTTTCCCTTTATGAAACAAAGTTGCAATCATAATGATTAAAAATAGTTATTTGCCTTCAAGTGACAGGGGAATAATTTTCATGTTTTTACAAACTTTTTGAGTAAAATTGCAGTTAATATTTTAATTATGGGAGCCGACAATTTTCAATATCACGACTATTACCTAGTGGACGAACTGCTGACCGAAGAGCACAAGCAAATAAGGGAAATGGTAAGGGCCTGGGTGAAAAAGGAAGTTTCGCCCATTGTGGAAGAGGCCTGCCAGAAAGCAGAATTTCCCAGGCAATGGATCAAAGGCCTTGCGGAAATCGGGGCATTCGGGCCTTATATTCCGCAGGAGTACGGAGGTGCAGGATTAGACCAAATCTCTTACGGAATCATTATGCAGGAGTTGGAGCGAGGCGACAGCGGACTTCGCTCTACGGCTTCCGTCCAAAGCTCGCTGGTAATGTATCCCATTTATACATTCGGTTCGGAAGAACAGAAGCGAAAATATTTGCCCCGCCTGGCCAAAGGAGAAATCATCGGCTGCTTCGGATTGACTGAACCCGATTACGGCAGTAATCCGGCAGGCATGATTACCCGTTTTACCGATAAAGGAGACCATGTTGTACTTAATGGAGCGAAAATGTGGATTTCGAATGCACCAATTGCCGATATTGCAGTTGTGTGGGCTAAAGATGATCATGGTGAAATACGTGGGCTTATTGTGGAAAGGGGCATGGAAGGCTTTACTACTCCCGAAACCCACGGTAAATGGAGCTTACGAGCCAGCGCCACCGGGGAACTGGTATTTGACAACGTCAAAGTTCCAAAAGAAAATATTTTTCCCAACATTAAAGGCTTAAAAGGCCCGCTGAGTTGTTTGAACAGCGCCCGCTACGGCATTGCCTGGGGTGCCATAGGAGCTGCACTCGATTGCTACGATTCTGCCTTACGTTATAGTAAAGAAAGAATACAATTCGGTAAGCCCATTGCCGCATTCCAACTTACCCAGAAAAAACTTGCGGAAATGATTACCGAGATAACCAAAGCGCAAGTATTAACCTGGCGGCTAGGTGTATTAAAGAATGAAAACCGCGCCACCCCTGCCCAAATCAGTATGGCTAAGCGAAACAACGTTCACATGGCATTGACCATTGCACGAGAAGCTCGGCAAATCCACGGAGGAATGGGCATCACGGGAGAATATCCCATCATGCGTCACATGATGAACCTGGAAAGCGTGATTACCTATGAAGGCACTCACGACATCCACCTGCTGATTACAGGCTTGGATATTACCGGTATCAATGCCTTCAGCTAAAACATTAAAGTAATTCATTGGCCAGGTTGGCTAGTTCGCTCCGTTCTCCTTTCATTAACGTTACATGGGCATATAAATGCTGGCCTTTCAATCGATCGATCATATAACTGAGGCCATTACTTTGCGTATCAAGATATGGAGTATCAATTTGATATATATCACCGGTGAAAACGATTTTGGTGTTCTCCCCTGCCCTTGAGATAATGGTTTTAACTTCATGGGGCGTTAGGTTTTGAGCTTCGTCCACAATAAAAAACACATTACTTAAGCTTCTTCCCCTGATATAAGCCAAAGGACATACTACCAGCTTTTCCTGCTCCACCATTTCATTGAGTTGGCGATATTCTTTGTCTTTTTCACTGAACAAACTACGGATATATTTAAGATTATCCCACAATGGTTCCATATAGGGGTTCAATTTAGAATTCACATCACCGGGAAGATACCCGATATCTTTATTACTAAGGGGGACAACAGGCCGTGCAAGATAAATTTGATGATAGTTTCTTCGTTGTTCCAAAGCTCCGGCCAAGGATAATAATGTTTTTCCGGTTCCGGCCACGCCCTGTAAGGTAACTAATCGTATAGCGGGGTTCAATATGGCATCCAGGGCAAAAGTTTGTTCCGCATTGCGGGGGATTACATTATAGCAAGCACTTTTAATAACACGGGTTAGGGTATTTTCATTATAATTGTATCGGGCAAGGACGCTTTGCTGGCCGTTTTTCAATACATAGTAATGATTGGCTGTTATTTGCGATTTTTTTAATACATCATCGGCTTTGCAGAAACCGTTGGAATACAAAGCCTGAATGGCCTCGGGGTCAGCCTTTTCAATTATGGTGTAACCTTTATAGAGTTCATCAACGGTTTTAACTTTACCGGTTTCGTAATCTTCAGCAGTGATATTCAGGGATTTTGCCTTTAACCGCAGATTAACATCTTTACTCACCAAAACCACCCTTCGGTTAGGGTGCATTTCCTGAACGTAAAGGGCGGTGTTCAGGATGCGGTGGTCGGGCTTTTTTTCGTCGAATATTTTTTCTGCATTAATGGTGGAGTCGGTGTGCATTTCAATTTTAAACTTACCCCGATTGGGTCCATTGATGGAAGTCCATTCCTGAAGCGAATGATTTCCGCTAAGTTTGTCTATGTAACGGATAAACTCCCTGGCCGCAAAATTTTTGGTATCGTTCCCTTTTTTGAACTGGTCCAATTCTTCCAGAACGGTGATGGGAATAATGACGTCGTGCTCCGCGAAATTTTTTATGGCCGTGTGGTCGTATATGATAACAGAAGTGTCAAGTACAAAGATCTTTTTGTCTTTGGCAGCGGCGGGAAGGGGTTTCTTTCTGACGGGCATAACAATTTGTTAAATAACGATAGTCCTAAACTATTAAACGTACTGATTAAAAAAAGGTTAATTCAGGAATTTAATGAACAGGGAAATGTTTAATCAGAAATATAAAAAAAGGCTTTGAGCTACTTCTGATAAAAGTCATAGAAGTTTTAAAATTTTTTGATATTTTTTCAGGTTAAATGAATTTCCAAAAACCCTCATTTCAAAATAATACCTGCATATTTTTTTTTATTTCCATCAGCATATGTATGGCTGCATTTTTATTTGAATTATTTTTTTTTAAAACCACATCCGATACAGGTGACGGGATTCAGCATTTCCTCATGGCCAAATATGCCTTCAGGCATCCCGAACTTTATCTGGATTTATGGGGGAAGCCAGTTTTTACCCTGTTAGCAACGCCATTCGCACAGTTTGGTCTTAAGGGTATGTATTTTTTTAATTTTTTATGTTTTGCCATAACATCCTTTCTATTATTCCGGATGCTTGAACATTATGCCTATTCGTGGCTTTTGCCTTTAATTATATTTTTTTCTCCGATTTATTTCAATGTACTGAATTCGGGCCTAACTGAAATTTTATTTTCTCTTTTTATGGTTTTAGGAATTTATTTGTTTTATGAAGAAAAATTTATTCCGGCAGCCATTGTATTCTCGTTTTCACCTTTCGTTAGGGCCGAAGGTTATTTTATTATTCCCGCAATAATAATTTACTTGCTTTTTCTAAGGAAATATAGCGTCATTTTTTTTCTTGGTACTGGAACGGTAATATTAAGTATCATAGGATATTTTTATTTTGGGGATATCTTTTGGATTATACATCAAAATTATACAATAGGCCAAAACTACAATTATAAGGGAGAATTCTGGCATTATTTTAAAAAGTATGATGAAATATGGGGATCTATTTCTACTATTTTATTCATCGGAGGAATTTCATACGACTTGTATTTATGGAAAACAAAAAAATTTTCACAACAACCTCATCCGTTTTTAAGGATTAAATTTTTTTTAATTTATCCTTTTATTCTGATCATTTTTACATTACATATCCTGATGAACTGGCTTCCGGGAATTAATTGCAATTTAGGTATGTTACGTTACATGGCAACCTTTATACCGCTAAGCGGAATATTGTCGGTTCAGGGCATGGAATGGATGAAATTTATCCGATTTAAAGAAAATTACAAGTTTGTCTTATCATTTTTTTTGATTCCGTTAATGTTGTTTCAAACATATAATTCTGAGTTATATCCATTCAGGAAAGACCATGATCAAGAAGTAATTCATTATGCCGAAAACTACATTAAAAATTTAATCCATGAAAATAAAATCGTTTCCTGGCTACATCCGTACATCAGTTACAAGTTTGATCTTGATCCGTTTGACGTTAATAAAAGTGTTTTAATTTGGACATTGGATACAGCAAGGATAAAACATCTTCCCGACAACAGTTTGATCCTTTGGGAAACACATTACTCACCCGTCGAGGGAAAGTTACCTCTGAAAAATTTATTAAGTTGCAAAAGCATAAAACCCTTAATACAATTCAAATATTCTGACAGCACTTATCCTTTCGATCTATGGATTTTCATCAAAAAGAACAAAGACGATACAACACAATTAAATACAACAAAAATGGTGATGGTTTATAATTCTGAATTTTCTCTGAATGAACTTCCTTATGACTCTTTGTATTTTAATTTCGATCATCCGGTATTTCCCGTTAACCAAACATCATCCGAATATTTTTTGTCCGCTAATAAATCATTAAAATTTACTAAGGAAAATGAATGGGGGCATGTTTTTTCTTTCGAAAACATAAAGAACAAAAAAATTATTGCCGTTGAAGCAGAATATTATGTTTTTTCAACCGATTCATTGGCTAATACCTTATTTGTGGTTGATTTGGAAAGCAAAAAAAACGGAAAAAAAACTTTTTGGGAAGGATTTGAAATTTCAAAAAATATCGTATCTAAAGATGGTTCATGGAAATTATTCAAATCATATAAAATCCTTCCTGACGATTTGAATTTTCAGGAAAATAAGATTCAATTTTACTTTTGGAATCGTTCACTAAAGGAGTTTTATGTTGAAAATTTGAAAATAAAGTTGTATTACTTGAATGAATTATAAACCCTAATAAGATGGCTTCACATCAGGCCTTCCGAGGTTCTTACCATAACCCGCCGAAACATTATAACGCAACATAACTTCAAAACCGCCCTTAAGGTTAGAAGCCGGAGTAAGTTGGGAAAGATTAATATCATAAGCCATCCCAATGGCATATTTATCCCACATATACAGGACAGCAGGAATGATAGCATCTTTAAATCGGTAACTACCCCCAACGGAAAAACTGGAAGGTTTTTTTACGCTGGTAAAGATGGATTGTTCATTCAGAATGAATTTAAACATCATACCGGTAATGAATTCCTTGTTTGGGCCTTGCATCATATAGACCATGCTTGGTACCAATACGATTTTGGTATTTCTGATGTTTACTTCTCCGTTGGCATAAAAAACGAATTTATTCAACAAGCGTTCATCGCTGATGATAAAAGCTGATTTAGGCATACGAAAATGGTATGCCGCAAATCCGGCATCAAATCGGTTACCGTCTTTAGCACTGATATATTTTTCACTTTGAGCATAACTGATATGAACACCGGTACCGATGTCCGTGGAAAGGACTCCGCTTGCAGGACGGGTTTCACCGCTTGGAAGTTGCGCATTGTATTGATAATTCACATATTGTGCCCCCCAACGAAGACGATTAGGGTCTAATGTGCGATAAACTAATCCGAAGTTCATGCCTATGGAACCACGCCATTTTTTGTCCAATACATGCACATAGGAAGCGGATATGGATGGAAATAATTGGGCTAATTTGGCATCACCCGAAATATCACGAAACAAATTTATTCCATAGCCGATTCTTCTGTTGCGAAGCTTTTTACCTGTTCCTCCGTCATAAGA
Organism: Bacteroidia bacterium; assembly: GCA_026415195.1. Taxonomy (GTDB): domain Bacteria; phylum Bacteroidota; class Bacteroidia; order B-17B0; family Aurantibacillaceae; genus JAOAHO01. The sequence goes on from JAOAHO010000003.1 coordinate 55,463, forward strand.
TACCCCGTACGTTTGATAAGCATTTGGTGCGCCCGTCACGCTGGCCCATTGATTACGGTAGGCTGCAATAACGCGGTTATCAAAATACAAACCACATAATGCAGGATTTAAAGTTGTGGGTATATCATTATACAAGGAAAAATGTATGTCTTGTGCATTAATTTTAAAAATGCTGATAAGTATCCAAAACAAATAAAACTTTTTCATGTAATTTACCTGATTAAAGTTACGTTACCTTTCAAACTTATTTTCTTGTTATCATAGGTGATTCCCTCCAGGCGATATATGTATACGCCTGAATTTAAAGGTTCACCATCAAATGTCCCGTCCCAACCTTCGCTTTGTTTGGTTGTTTCAAAAACCTTTTGACCCCAGCGGTTAAACACTTGTAGTAACATATTCTTTAAGCAATATCCATAAACTTTAAAAGTCTCGTTTTCATGATGATCTCGGCCATTGGGCGAAAAGGCATTCGGTATAAACATTTCCCCACAATCTTCCAGTACGATTACATTAATAGTATCTCGTGAAATGCACTGAGGTACAAAATATCCCTCTACAATGAACTGTTGAGATTGAACCGGAGCTATGGTTTGGAAGGGGCAAGTCAGGCAATTCATGTAAGGATTAGGATACCAATTATAATGGGTAGCTCCGGTAGCTGTAAGTGCAATTTGCATACCGAATCTTATGGTAGTATCGCTGGCCAATTGTCCGGGTGGAACTATTGTCGTGTTCGGGTAATCAAAAACTTTTACCATTTGGTTAATGCCTTTCGTTACGGGGGGGCCATAAGGGTTACCAACAGTTAAGATAACATTATATTTTCCAGGTAAATTATAACATACAGTTGGGGCCTGTAATGTGGAAGTAGCTGGATTTCCGCCGGGGAATATCCAATTACAGGTTTGGGGCTCACCGGCATCGGTTGTATTCGTAAAGGTAATACACTGCCCCGTACATAAAGTATCTTCATTGTTTGTAATGGAAAATGTTACCTGTGTGACATAACGGCAATCAATTATTCGTATGGTAATGGTGTCCTCGGCATAACAACCGTCAATTCCATTGTATCCCGATCGGACTGTGTAAGTTTTAGTGGATGGCAATTTAGAATTAGGAATAATCAAAACGGAATAATCATTAATGGGGCCCACAATAGTGTTATCATTACCGCAAGGTTGGGTGGTTGTACTGATAGCACACCAGGTGAATGTGGGTACAACTCCCGGAGGTAAAGTATTAGGCGGACCAGCATTCAGGTTTTTGGCAGTTAGGGTAATGGTGTTAGGAATTCCTGTAATATCCCCGGTATAACAAACGGTGTGTACGGGAACACCGTTAATAGTTGGAATAAAAGCAGCAACGGTAGGTTGAGCCAAAACTGTAGTATGTACCAGGCGTTGAATAGATACACATCCCCTGCCATCAAACATTTCTACCGTATAGGTGATTTCTGCTGAAGGTGAGTTTGGCGCTATGGTGGGACATGCCACAACAGTTTGAGCAAGGGGGTTATTAAGTGATGCAGGTGCAGTCGAGGGTTCTGTCCAACTGTACGTAAATGGTGGCGGAACATTGGTAGCGGTATTGACCACTGTGAAATTAAAACAACTTCCGTTACAGGTTATGGGAGACGGAGGAACAACATTAATGGTAACCTGAGGAATCACCGTAACGGTAATAATGGCTGTTCCAGAGCAGACAGAAGTGTAGCCCACCACCGTATATTGTGTAGATGTGTGGGGCCTGACCACTACCGTGGGACCGACACAAGGCGTAATGTATTGATCACAAGGTGCCCAGGAATACCATGTTGCACCCCCTGCAATTAATGTAACCGGCTTGGAATATTTTGGATTGTTTGTGGCGATGCAGGTAGTGTAATCCGATTGGGTTACCAGAATGTTCAATGGCGACAATGTACCTATGGTAATCACACTCATGGAAGGACATCCAAAGGAAGGAGCAGTACCCTGAACCGAGTAAGTACCGGGTCCGACGGCAACGGATGGCTGGTTTGAAATGGTTCCGGTGATATTTCCACCCCACCAATCAAATGAATTGGCACCGCTTCCGGAGAGTGTGGCATTATAACCGGCACAAACAGCCGTGTGTGATACCGTAATATTCATGGGGGGGCCTTGTCCGATTACAACAACAGCATTTGCCGTGCCCGTACATCCACCTTGTTCCCCTACCACCACATAGCCGGTTGTGACCGATGGGCTGGCAACCGGATTTGCTATCAGTGAATTTGAAAGTGAAGAAGAGGGTGTCCATGTGTAATTGGTTGCGCCACTGGCAGTTAAATTTGCCGATTGCCCTATACAAATGGTTTGGGAACTTGGAGTAATAGAAACATTAGGTGAGTTATTGACAGTCACAACCTGTGAAGCAGTACCAACCACATTAGTCCCATTTAGTGCCACTAAAACTACCGTGTAAGTTCCCGATGATGGAAACGTTACTCCAACCTGTGTTCCGCTGGCAGGTGAAAAAATGGCTCCTGCCGGGTTACTTGCCCATGTATAGGAAGTTGCACCTGCAATGGTTTGAGTAACGGTAGCTTGATTTGATTGGTTAGTACATGCTGTAGACGGAATTGTGAATGTTAAATTTGTAACTTTTATAGCAATCCTATCGGCCGAATAAGATAGTTCTGAGCCCATCGGTTCGTTATTAAGCCGGGAAAAATCCCCAATGAAATTAGAAATGAGATTATAATTCTGGATTACATTAAGTAAATAAGAGCTTTCATGTTTGGTAAGCATCCCTACATTGCATCCGGTTTCGATATTTGGCTTCAAACACAAAGCCCGTGAAAAAAAGATACAAAAACAAAAAAATAAAAACAACGCAAGGATTTTTTTCATTTTAAGGCAACTATTATTTCTATACGTAAAATTACCCAAAATTAATGAATTATTGGTGATTTTCAATAATTTAAATTAGCCGCTTACTCATTTAAAATTGTTATTTTTTAATCTTTCCCATCTTTTTCGGTCTAATCCGTAAATATCCACATACATTTCGTATTTATTCCATTCCGTATCGGTTTTGAAAGTATAATAACTTACTTTTAATGGCAAAGCAGACTTAATACGTATTTTTCTTTGTTCGGGTTGCAATAACCATTTATCTATAGTATCAAACGGAATTTTCAGGGTATCTTCCCTTATCAGGTATCGTACTAACTCTTGATATTTTTCCACCCTCATGCATCCATGGCTTTGAAAACGGTAAAAAGTTTTGAAATAGCGTTTGCTGTTCGTATCATGCAAATAAACCCCATACGGGTTATGAAAATTAAATTTTACCACTCCCAAACTGTTATCTACGCCTATCCTTTGCCTGATTCTTAACGGAAAGTATTCTTTATTGTATCTTTTCCATGGCAATTTACCCGGATTTGCAATAGGTTTACCAAAAGCTCCGATTACCTCAAAATTTTTCTTTCTTAAATATCCCGTGTCCCGTTGTACCATGGGAAGTATTTCCTCCGTAGCTATTTTAAAAGGGACATTCCAGTATGGATATATGATTATTTCATTGATTTTACCTTCCAGTAAAGGGGTGGGGGTCTCGGGTTTTCCCACCACCACCCTTGAATACAATACTATGGTGTCTTCTTTGAGTTTATCTTTTTTTAACTTTAATAATTTTTTCTTTCTAAACTCCTTGCTAAGGAATTTTTTATTATCCATATCAAACAAAATGAAATCAGCCGATGGAATATTCAGCCACAAAACCCTTTTAGGCCATTTCTCGGGTTCACGCCTATAACGATCTAGGGCCATCTGAATTTGCCAAAGCCATTCCTCTTTACTGAGTTTAAGTGCCATTCGTGTATATTTACCGGCTTTTCCGTCAGGTTCCAAATTCCACATCTTTTGAAATTTTTTGAGGGCTTTGGCAACTCTTATGCTGTCATTTCCTTTTATGGAAGAATCCAGTTCTCCGGTTTTAGTAAACCGAAAAATTAAATATTGACACAAAGAATCTTTATCTATAGAATCCTTCATTAAAGGAGGATATTCCGGATAGTTTTTCCAAAATTCCAAAAAGCTACGATAGTGTCCATAAATATGCCTAAACATGGGCGTTTGGGGCAAAAACTCATAAAACAATGTAGTGAATTTTTTTTCTTCAAAGCCTTGCTTTAGCTTATTCAGCCATGCCGTATCACAAAATGAAAAATTTTTCGGAACTCGAACTGAATCGTTGAAAAAATACCCATATTTTACAGCCTTTGCCATTTGAAAATATATTTCCGTAAACCTCAATTCCAACTCCAATAAATACATCAAGGATTGATTTTTTTCAACGAATCGGATTAATTTTTGTAATGTATCGAATTTAAAAAATTTTTTTTCAAGGCCGAAAATCTCGGCATTATTCAATAAATTCAGTATGGAATCAGCCAATGGAGTAATTTTCTTTCCATCCGTAAATACCACTTCATAATGATTTGGATCAAACAATAAAGATAAAGCATAAAAAGTATCTTTCTCCAAAATTAAATATCCTTTAGCCGATTTTCGTATATATTCTTTCCATGCCTCATCCAATATTTCTTTTTCCGATTTATTGTCTTTTTTTATGATTTCTGTTTTATGCGTAACATCGTCTTTTTGCTCTTTTACACAAGCATAACAAAATAAGATATTTAATAATGCAAATAAAAAAACCCCTTCATCTAAAGGGGTCCCGCAAATATTAACAAAAAATCGGTTTATCAATGATTGTCTCCGGTTGTATGATTTTGCGTGGATTCTGGGTTATCATGTGTGGCATGTGTATTTACCGCAGCCGAATCAGGGCTGTGTTCTTCACTATGCGGAGTAGGATTGAATAAGCCAATAATTAAAAGAATAATTAATATGACTATTAAGCCGGAAATGAGAGGAGCATAAAATGCAACCGGCTTTTGTATTTCCACATGATTGTTATCGGTATGTCCCATAATTTATTTTTTAGATTAACGCAACAAAATTAACGATTGTTTTTTAAAATCCAAAGACGAAATGTTAAATTATTAGTTATATCAACACCTTTTAACAAATAAATGCCTTCTTCCAAATCGGATATGTCCATGACATGATTTGCCATTTCATCCCACTTTTTAATCACCTTGCCATCCAAATTAATAATTTCTATACCAATGGTTCGAGGTGGTAAATTTTTTAAGTAGATTTTTTCAAAGGCAGGTATAGGAAAAACTATGGGATGGGGTTCTAAGGGGGAATATTCGTTAGCTGAAGTTAGAGCTAAATAATTATCACGGTAACGGGCTAATGTTGGTGTAAATTGATTTCCAATCATATTGCCCGTAATTTCCAAGAAAGGAATTTTAGAAGTAGTGGTAAGCCACTGATAGGATCGTTGAACATTTGGGAAGACTAATGGAAAAAATTGATTTTTAATGGAATCGGTGGAATATTGAGTAGTAATTATTCTGAGACAAGGTGCAGTGCCGTATGGAGTGGTAATGGTGCCCCAACCGTCACATTTGGTAACCCTATAGCCGGTTTTGGTATAAACAAACGGAAGCAAAGTGGTGTTCGGTGTGGAAAATCGGAATGTTGTACTGTCATATTTCGGGTAGCTTAAGGGAAAAAAGTATAACTCATCTTTGTCAGAAAAGTAAGATGGCACAGGTACGTTGGAAAACGTCACACCTAAACCATCCACAATGAAAGCTTGTGTTGGTGTAGTTTGTTTTTTATAAAAATTATATACGTTTGTCATTTTTATCACCCCAAGGTTAATGGTGTCGGCAACTTTTTCTCCATATTCCTGGATTCCTACAAAGAAAAACGCATATGGAGTTTGAAGGGCATGTTTGAAATCCCTGCGTCCTTGTGCAATGGGAACCAGGCTTGAAAAATTCCATGTAAAATTCGTGCCGGTTTGGGTATAATCGCCCACTGAACTTAATTGCGCAATAGAATACCTGAGGGTATCATTGGCCCCCGGCATGTGGCTGTTATTTAAAGTTATGGGTTGAGAATAAATCTGATATGCCGGAATTAAGGTACCAATAAAAAAGCTTAAGAAACGTTTTACATGCATACTTGTAAATTTACAAAATAAAACCCTTGGCAAAAACCAAAAAAAATAAGCCCTTATTATTCTGCATTATTATCACCTGTTTTGTTATTCATTTTTCCGGCCAAACGACAAAACTGGAATTGTTAACAGGAAACAAAAAAGAAAAATATGTTTTTAGGGATAGTATGAGTGCTTCAAAATTCATTGAAAATTTGATTATTCAGTTGATATTGGATGGGTACCCGGAATTACATTCGAAAATAATAAAAATTTCATCCAATGAATTACTATGTAAAATTGAAAAAAACAAAAAATATAAACACATTTTTATCCATGAGGAAAACGGTAATATGAGGCATGGTCAAAAAAGTCACCGCCACCCTGAAAAATATGTTTTGGTCCTACTCGAAAAAATGAATAAGGAAGGATATTGTTTTTCATCGGTCAGCATCCATCAAATTGAAAAAAAAAACGATTCAGTATTTTTTACCCTTCATGTTTTGAAAGGCCCTAAAGTTTTTTTTGACTCCGTACTAAATAAAGGTAAAGCATCCGTAAAGCTTAAGGTATTCAGCCGCATCAGCGGCATTCGAAATGGTTACGTATTTTCCGACAAGACATTAAATGAAGCTTCAAAGAGAATTAATGCAACGGGATTTATGGTGATATCAGCCCCTCCTGTCATCCGATACCAGCAAGGTAAAATGAAAGTTTGGATGTATGCCGATCCTTTAAGCGGATCAAGATTCGATGGCATAGCGGGGCTTCAGCCCGACCCGACTAGCAATAAAGCCGTACTGACCGGAAATATCCAGATACATTTAAAAAACTCCCTCCTGCATCATGCCGAAGATTTAAAAATGGAATGGAGGCGCGTCAAAGCCCAAACACAAGAAATCCAGCTATCAGGAAAACTTCCTTATGTATTCGGAACGGGAATGGGAACGGAAGGAAAATTCAATTTGTTCCGCCAGGACTCTTCGGTTTTAGATGTACAATGGGAAGGCGGATTGCACTTTTTTCTCTCGGGAATGAATTCTGTCAGGATATATTCCTCACAACGCAACAACAGCGGAAAAAGTAATGCCGTACCCGGATTTTTATCGGGCGAAAGCAAAACCACCATGGGGGGCATCGGTTTGAATATTGAAAAAACCAACTTCCCCTTAAATCCGACACGGGGAATGATCATACAAATCAATGCCGCTACGGGCAAAAGAACCATTAAAACAAAAATTTCAGTTCAGGAAAACGAAAATGTTCAAACGAACCATTATCATGAGTCCAAAGGATTATTTCAGTTTTTTATTCCCGTAAGCCAGCGTCAATGCATCATGACGGGCATAAGGTGGATGGGGGCTTCTACCTCTTCCCCGCTTTTGCCTTCCGAACTTTTCAGGGTGGGTGGTCTTCAAACATGGCGCGGCTTCGATGAAAATCAATTCCTGGCAAGTGCTTATGCCATCCATACTTTGGAGTATCGCTTTGTGTTTTCGACGCTTTCCCACTTGTCCGTTTTTACCGATGCCGGTTGGTTCGAACGATTGCAGGTAAACAGCTACAAAAGTTCGTTCGCTTTCGGTTACGGTATAGGCACACAACTCGAAACCAAAGGCGGCATTATCCGATTGGCTTATGCTTTGGGGAACTTATCCGGGCAAACTCCCGACTTCAGGGCCGGAAAAATTCACGTGGGATTCGTATCGGTTTTTAAATAATTATTTCCTTCAAGCGCCAACAAAAAAAGCCAGCACATGAAAAGGCCGAAAATCGGTAGCCCCATAAAAACGGCAATGAAAAGGTGCATGGATATCCCGATCAAAACATAAATTTTTTTTATTTTATTAAGAAAAAAAATTATCGGAAATGTTACCTGATAGGCAATAACAATATAAGACAAAGGCATAGAAACGACGGTTGGAAATGAAATTAAAAAAGGATTGAACCAGTCCGAATCAAAAATCCTGTGTATGGCCTGACCGCTCCGCCAAACCTCAGATTTCAATTTAAACAACCCCGACAAGACATACACCATCATCCATTGTATCCGGCATGCCCGCCAAATAATGTTCTTCAAATCCGCTTTAATGATGACACCGTCAGGAAAGAAAGCACATAAAAAAACAAAAAGCCCTATCAGGTAATGGCCGTCGTGAATCCATTCAAAATGATAGTGGTTCATATTGAGGAGGATAAACCACAGCATGATATCAGAAATGAACAATCTTTTGTATAAAAACAAACCCAGACATGCCGTCAGCATTGCCATGCTCCATAAAGTATAATATAAACACCTGCTTTGATAGAAAAAAAGGTGGGTCAGATAGTGTAAAAAATCATCGGAATAATTTTTTTCTAAAACCGTTTTCGGTTCACCGACAATTACATATTCCAACAGTGCAAGAACAGAAAAGAAATAGATTCCCCTATGAAAAATATGATAAATTTTTTTTAATTGAAAAATCAAATTAAACATTTAAAATCCAATACAAAGGAACAGGATATCGTCGGTTTGTTCCAGGTTGCCTTTCCATTCTGTAAGCTTTCCGGAAAGATATTGCTTCATTTCATCGGAAGGTAAATGAGCGGATGCAATTATCCATTCCCTGAACCGTTTGGAAGAAAGTTTTTTCTGCTTGTCTCCTCCGAATTGATCGGTGCATCCGTCGCTGAATAAAAATACTTTTGAAATGTGTTGTCTGGAGAGTATATGGTCGGGGGCACCAACCTTTAAAACGTGATTACCTCCGATGGAAGTTTTAGAAGGTTTTATTTCCTGTAAACCATCATTTTTATCTAAATACCATAGGGGTCTGTTTGCACCGGAATAAGTCAGCTCATTTCCATTTATTTTGACGATGGCCACATCCATGCCATCCTTACTTTCCGATTCAGGCCGATCCTGCTTAAGGGTAATTCTAAGTTCTTCATTAAGTTTTTCAAGAATTTCAGAAGGAGTTGTAATGTTATATTCGAATATGATTTTTTGGATAAGAGCAGAACCGATCATACTCATTAATGCCCCGGGAACACCATGACCGGTACAATCAGCCCCGATAATGAATATAGAATTTTCATGATGGTGGATAGCATAAAAATCACCGCTCAGGATGTCTTTAGGCCAATATATAATAAATCCAAAACCCGTAATTTTTTTTAATTCCGACTCGGGCTGAAGAATGCTGCTTTGTATACGTGTGGCGTATTGAATGCTGTCGAGGATATCTTTGTTTTTTTCTTCAATGATTTTCTTTTGTTCCTGAATTTCTTTCGTGCGTTCCTGAACTTGTTGTTCAAGGATGATGTTTTGATTTTTAAGCAACTCCTGTTTTTCTTTTTCTTTTTTTATGTTTTCTTCCGAGAGTTTTTTAACTTCAATGAGTTGTTTTTCCAGTTCCGCATGAGTATAGCCAAAAGAATAAGCTATGTAAATACTTTTTGAAATGGGCATGCTGAATAGGCCGAGAAATAAAAAAAAAGTATATATAAAACCGCTGAATTGAAAAGTCGTTTCCATGACAGACATAACGAATAATGACATCAATGTCAGAGAAAACACGATCATGCCCGAAAGCAATATAAAGTAGCCTTTAGGTTTTCTTATGATGGCCGTACGTAACATTCGGAACGACTCAAAGCAATAGAGCAAAAGAAAAATAACGGTAATCAGATAAGCATGATATAGTTCAAATAAAAAGACGGGAAAAATCAAAAGAATTAAGCCAATCATGATTTTATTTATCAAACGATAATGACTTGGCCTGAAAAATTCATAGTAAGTATTGATGGCAAAATAGAAAAATAATGAAGAAAAAAGTATTAATAATTTTCCGGTATACTTTAAATTAAATAATCCAAGATCAATCTGTGAAAATGCGATAAATAATATAAACAACGATAAGAAAAACATGCTCACGGAATAAATTAAATTTATTTTGTTTTTTCTATAAAATAAATACAACATAAAATGAAAAAAACTTGCGATCAAGATCATAAACGAAACACTCAGTAAAAAACTTACAGTGACCAGGTTTTCGATTTTAACATTTGAAATTTTCTCTAAGTCGGTGGGTGTAATAGAGAAATCAAGCCATTTGGATTCAACTTCATGTATGTCATCAGAATAAATTTGAAAAGAAAATATCAGTTCATGAAAAAGTGTATCTGGTAAGATAAAATAAGACGAAATTTTAGCGTTAGAATATTCTATCAATTCGTGTTTTTTAGACAGTTTACCTAATTTGGCAATTGGTTTCCTGTCAAGGTATATGTTGGCAGCCAAATATAGAGTTTGTTTTTTCCAATTTATTGAGAACACATGACTTTCAGAATTATTATTTTTTTTTATCAACAACCTGATGGTACCCTTTTTGACATTTTTAAGGTTGACAACTGAGTAATTCAGGATCGTAACATTACTGTCTAAAATTTCTTCCGAATAGGGCACACTGTCGGGGAAGGATTCCGGGATGATGATAAATGATGATTCTGATGATAATATTTCAGAAAAATCCTTCGCCGACTTTTTTGGAGAATGATTATTCGTAAATACATTCCTCAGTAAAAACAAAACAAAAAAAAACAATCCCCAACCTAAAGCCATGAATAAGGCAATTCGTACACGCTTGTTTTTTAGAATTTTCAACGGATTAAAATTTTAATAAAATTACGATGTTTGGTTTAATTAAAAAACATATCTTTGCTTTGTTTGTGGAAAAGGTGCACATTTTTGAATTATCAAAACATGTGCTTAAAAGGGAACAGGGGTGAAAATCCCCGACAGTGCCCGCTGCTGTGAGTCCCAATATTGCGGCCTGTCCGCGTTTCTATGCCACTGTCTGTTTTTCAGGCGGGAAGGTTCGGACAGGGGGACAAGTCAGAAGACCTGCCTTTTTCAGTTTTCACCATCCTGACACCGGGGCCAGTGTCTGAATGAGTGTAACATGAAAAACAAAACAAATTCACATATTTTTCTCTTAGCCATTCAGGCTTTTTTGTTGATTTATTGCAACATCCGCCTTTCCTTTTCTCAACAAACGCTGCCCGAAGTGGAAATCTTTTCTAATGCCAACCTCATTCCCGGATTTCAACTCCAACCCGACACCCTAAGGCAAAGCATTTTCCGCTTCGGTAATTTTTCGGAGTGGCTGACCAAAGAGTCGTTCCTGATGATACGTTCCTATGGCAACGGAATGATTTCTTCCATAAGTTCAGCAGGCGGTAATGCATCGCAATTTCAGTTGGCTTACAACGGCATCCCCATCAATAACCTCATGCTGGGGCAAACCGATGCAAATATCATCCCATCGAGTGCCATTCAATCCTACCAAATTCAAAGCGGGCAAAATTCCATATCCTTTGGTAGCGGAGCCACCGGAGGGTTCCTCAACCTGAATACCCTTCACACGAACGACACTTCCCGACACATTGAAATCGGAGTACAATATGAATCCTTAAAAAACACAAATTTTTTCCTTAACGTTAAATACAAAAAACTCTCCATGCTCATTAATAACCTCAGTGGGGAAAATGTGTACCGCTATCAAAATCAGGAAAACAAATTCATTTTATCAAGGCAACCCATTCAACAGCACTTTGCCAACCTTCAATATTCATTCACATACAAAAACCATCGTTTTCATTTTGATATTCCTGCATTCTATGGCAAGCGCCATCCCGGATATTTTGTGAAAGGTATTTTTGAAAAGCAACAAACCCTCACCGATTTTTGGATGAATGCTGCCCTGCATCACAATTTCAATGGAAGTGGCTTTAATGTGGAAAATAAATTTTACTACCAACCCAATGCCTTGCATTTTGAAGATACCATTGCCCGTATCAACAGCAGAAATTTTATTCATCGGGGCGGCAGTATTCACTATTTTACCCTTCCCCGGAAAAAAATTATCCTTAAATCACGGGCGGAAAGCCACCTTAGCCAAATCTTAACTTCAAATTATAAAAACCAAAAACAACGCTTTGACTATTTCAACTTTTCACAAAACGCCGTCTTTCCGGTTTTAAATCGCCTGTTATCCATTCAAGCCGCGCTCCGCCTGGACTATTATGTGCATAGCCGGAGAGCGCCGCTCACTTATTTTATGTCGCTGAACGGAAAATTTTTCCGTTTTTCAGATTACTATATTAAATACTCCACTGCATTCAGGCATCCCACATGTAATGAGCTTTTCTGGAACCCCGGCGGTAACCCCGACTTATTACCGGAACAATCCCGTGGCTGGGAGGCGGGTGGCAGCACGAATTTTAAACTCGGACACTCCATGCTGATAAAAACATCAGGCGAAATATTTTATCGCCTGACACAAAACATGATTGTGTGGACTCCCGGTCCTAACGGTAATCCAACACCTATCAATCTTCAATACGTGCTAAGCCGTGGCGCTTTCTGCCATTCGGAACTTCACTATTTATCAAAGAAATTTTTCATCAACCTTCATACCACCACCGCTTATGTATTATCCACCTTACAGAAAATCAGAAGTAATGATTCAGAGCTTTTAAAAGGCAGGCAAATTATTTATACACCGCGCTACCGCTTTAACCATTCGCTATCGCTTGGAAATACCTTTTTATCTTTAATCCTTTGGCATCATTATACGGGCTATCGCTTCACCACCTCCGACAATTCTGAATGGCTCCCTCCCTATCATTTGTGGGACGCGGGAATACAAATCAAGCCCAAATTCAAACCGAAGAACCGCATCGTTTTGTTATCGCTGAATTTCACGGTGAAAAATATTACTAACCAAGCTTATCAAATCATGCGGGGCTACCCAATGCCCGGCAGATATTACCAATGCGGAATAACCATTAAACAAACATAAACCCATAAAAACAAAACCTATGAAAAAAAACATCTACTCCCTTGCTGCGGCCCTGATGGCCATAATCGGTGCAAAAAGCCAGCACACCGTAACTTTTGAAAGTTTTACTCTGGCTCCAAATTCCTATTACTCCGATACCACGTCAAAACCCTTTCAGGATGTGGCTACACGTTTCCAACATCTTCAGTTTAAAATTGCCAACACCTGGTATTGGATGGGCGGTTTTTCTTACACAAACAAATATGACTCTTCCACTGCCGGGTTCACTAATCTTTATGGCGTAAAGCCCTACTGGGGATACAACAATTCTGCAAAATACTGTGTGGGTCAAATGTATGCCCGACTGGCCCTTAAACCACCTTACAAACAATTGGACGGTTTTTACATTACCAATACTACCTATGCTTATAAAAGCATGAAATATGGCGATGCTTTTGCCAAAAAATTCGGTGGCCCAACCGGTAACGATCCTGATTTCTTTAAAATAACCGTAAGGGGTTATCTAAATGGAAATATGAAAACCGATAGTGTGGAATTTTATCTGGCCGACTACCGTTTTACAAACAATGCCCAGGATTACATCATTAATACATGGCAATGGGTGAATACAACTTCCCTTGGACAAGTAGATAGCGTTGAGTTTCATATGTTTTCGAGTGATAACAGTCAATTCGGCATGAATACACCGGCCTATTTTGGGCTTGACAACGTAACCGTATCAAATCCCACAGGATTAAATGAAATTGATGAAATTTCTAATCCCGTATTAATTTATCCGAGCCCCGCATCCGACAAAATATTCATTAAAGCAGAAAAAAATACTTGTTTTAAAATTACTGACAGTTATGGCCGTGTTCTTTTGGAAGAAATTAATTATCCGGATAAACCGATCGATATATCTGATTTACCGAATGGGATATATTTTATTCAAACTAAAAACAAAGCAGGTATTACTTTAAAACAAAAATTTATCATTAATAACAGATAGTCTTTTATTCAAATCACCATAAAGCAGGGCCGGTACCCTGCTTTTTTGTTACTACGAACATTATGCACCGTTCCATTCATCAAAATAATTATATTTGCAAAAAATAATTTATGAATAAAAATATTGCTTTTGCTTGCACTGCAATTATTTTAACAATTATTTCCTGTAAAAAAGACCGCTTGAATTTCGACAAGTTTTCCACTTCGAATATTAATCCTGAATATGGCGCACCACTTGTAAATTCAGAATTAACCATTCGTGAAATTCTGCAGAAAGCGGATAAAGACAACAATATCGTTGTTGATAACACCGGGTTTTGCACCCTCGTTTATCGGGGTTTGCTTTTTACAAGCAATGCCAAAGACTTTATTAAAATACCAAACCAAACCATTTCACCTTCTATTTTTGACATTAATTCCACAACCGGTTTAGCTGCTTTTAATGGTGCGGCAAACGGCACATCATTCGGTCCATATACTCAGAATTTTACTCATACCGTATTGCCTACACCACCTCTTATTGATTCGGTATTTTGTGCCAACGGCGTTCAATTAAATGTTAATATCAATAACCTGATTCCAGCCAATATAACCTTGACCCTTTCTTCCAGCAGCATCATCGATTTAACCACCAACCAAACCTTCAGTAAAGTAATCACCGCCTCAACCGGTACCAATGTAACCTATAACTTAGCCAATCATCTTTTAAAGCTCAACGACGGTACCAACCGAAGCCGCCTGCATCTTTCCTATCGCGTTTCTTTTCAAAAAACCGGAAATGCAACTACGGGAAATGAAAACGTAAGCATCTCGCTTTCTTTGAATAACATCAACTTTTTAAAATTCATCGGCTTCCTGGGCAACAATTTCACCCACCCGCAATTCGCCCCTTACAAAGACACCGTTCCCATTTCTCTTTTCAAAAGCAGTGATCCTACTTTCACCAATACCATTTTTTCCATGGTAGACCCTAAGTTTCAAATCCGTTTTTACAATGAAATTGGAGCTAATGCGGAATTGGATTTAACCAAACTGGATGCCTACACTCCGGGTCCGGGAAATACGAACCTCAACCCCAATACACTCAGCGGAAGTCCCGTTATTCAAAATGTGTTGGTTAACAAAGCCCATGATTTCAATGCTCCGGTTACCACTTCCTTAGCCATTAACAAAAACAATGAACCCAATGTAGTGCCTTTCATTAATTCCAGGCCTAAAAATGTAATTTATGAAGTAAACGGAGTTTTAAACCCCAACTCCACCTCTTCCTATATAAGAAATTTTGTTACTGATACTTCCAAAATCCGCGTTGATTTGGATGTCATAATTCCACTTTGGGGCAATATGAAAAACCTGATTTTCATGGACACTTCCAAAGTAGACCTTTCCGACCTTAATCCACAATATATCCGAAAATTAACCCTACGAACATACTTCGAAAACACCTTTCCTTTCACCATGGGAACGGAAATTGTATTTACCGACTCATTAAATAATTTACTTTATACTTTCCTGCCTCCGGGTACCGTGGTGATTCCAGGAGCCGTTGTAAACAATAACGGCATTGCCTCTCAACCAACGGTGTTTAAAAAAGATTATGAATTGCCCCATTCCGCCATTGCTATCATAAAATCTGCCAAAAAAATCAGAATCAGGGCTTTTGCCGAAACCACCAACTACCCACAAGATATCAAGGTTTATGACTTTCAAAAATTGAAAGTTAAAATCGGCATGGCTATACAACCCGTCGTGAAAAACATGAACTAATCCTTTATTATGAGAAAAAATCTTTTTATTCTTTTACTATGCTTCCCTATTGCCCTTTGGCCCCAGTTTCAACTCATCCATCACAACCTCAGGCAAATCCCTCAAACCTATCAATGGAACCCAGCCCTTATTCCCCAATATAAATTCTATTGGGGAACAAACTTTGCCCCATATCCCTTTACGTTTGTACCTTTTTTTAATTCCTTTTATGCCAATAAAGGAACTGCAGGGCCTGCCTTACGAAGTTTTTTCACAACCCGGAACGATTCCGTAATGATCAATACCGATGCCTATAAATCTGCAAAGAAGATGAACTATACCCATTACAATACCGAATTGGGGATTTTCAGCTTCGGTTTCAGAAATAAAGAAAAAAATTATTTACATTTTTATTCAACTCTTAAAAACCATACCTGGTTCGGTATTCCAAAAGACCTGATGAAATTTATTTTTGAGGGAAATGCAGGAGTCAATGCCGGAAAAGAATTGAATCTGAGCTTGCGCTTAAACCATCATTCTTTCCTCGAGACCGGCTTTTCATTTGCAAGGGAAATCAAGCAAGACAAATTATTTGCCGGAGGCACTGTCAAGATTTACAATGGAATTGCCAACATTCAAACTAAAAAGAACAAAACTAAATTCATTACCCATGACACCGCCTATGAATATAATGCCCAATCGGATATTCTCATCAACGTCTCCTCCATTATAGAAACTCCTTATTTTCATAAGGATTCCCTGACACCTTTTGATACTGTGTATCCTAAGTACGATAATATCCTGAAAAATTTAGGAACCGGCATAGATCTCGGGGTTAATTATGTACTCAATGATAAGTTGTCCTTTAATGCAGCCATCATTGATTTTGGCTTTATCCGATATAAAACCAATGCCCGAAACCTTTCTTTTAACGGAAACCTATACTTTCCCGGGATTGATATAAAGCCATATATTGGGGATAGCGTAGACTATGAAAAAGCCATCCAAAAAATGCTCGATTCACTGGCTAAAAAATATGACTATACCATGGAATATAAACCCTATACCGTTTGGATGCCCTTACGCCTTAACCTTCAGGGGATTTATTCTTTGAATGATAAACACCAGTTATCTTTTTTGTCACAAACCATGCTTCTCGACAAAAAGATCAGAATGGCGGCATCTCTTGGTTATATATTTCGCCCCAACAGATGGTTCAATTTATCATTGGCCTACCAACTGTACAATCGTTCCTATTCCAATCTGGGATTTGGATTTGCTGTTAATCTTGGTTTTCTGCAGTGGTATGTCATGACCGATAATGTTTTTGGATTTACACGTTACACATCGATAAATTTTGATGGTTCTGAATTTAAAATACCCACGAGTAGGAATATAAATGTGCGCACCGGTTGCAACTGGACTTTTGGTGCCAAACCTCCCGACCGTGACAAAGACGGTATTATCGATAAAAAAGACCTGTGTCCC
Source organism: Bacteroidia bacterium (assembly GCA_026415195.1). GTDB lineage: Bacteria > Bacteroidota > Bacteroidia > B-17B0 > Aurantibacillaceae > JAOAHO01. Next base: position 72,583 of record JAOAHO010000003.1, read on the forward strand.
AATGTTTTCGGACTGGCAGTATTTCAGGGATGCCCCGATACCGATAACGATTCCATACCCGACAAAGACGATGCCTGCCCGAAAGTGGCGGGTGTGAAATACCTGAAAGGGTGCCCCGACCGCGATGGGGATAAAATCACCGATACACTGGATGCCTGCCCCGACGATCCTGGGCCTGAAGAATTCAAAGGGTGCCCCGACCGCGATGGGGATAAAATTATTGACAAAGAAGATGAATGTCCCGATACGCCCGGCTTAGCCGAATTCAAAGGGTGCCCCGATAAAGACGGCGACAAGATACCCGACAAGGATGATGCATGCCCCGATGATCCGGGTTTGGCCGAATTTAAAGGTTGCCCCGACAGGGATGGCGACAAAATCATCGACAAGGAAGATGCATGTCCTGATCAGTTCGGACTACCTGAATTTAAAGGATGTCCGGACAAAGATGGTGATAAAATCATTGATAAAGAAGATGCTTGTCCGGAAGTGAAAGGTGTCAGGGAATACAAAGGTTGTCCGCCTCCGCCTCCGAAACTAACCGCCAAAGAACAAAAAATCATCCAACGTGCCTTCAGTAACCTGGAATTCGAAACAGGAAAAGACATTATAAGGAAAAAATCATATCCCTCGTTGAACGAACTTGCAGCCCTGATGAAGCAACATCCCGACTGGATCTTAACCCTTTCCGGACACACCGACAATCAGGGAACACCTGAATTTAACCTGGTGCTTTCCGAAAAACGATCCAAGGCTGTGAAGAATTATCTGGCAAAACAAGGAGTCAACCCTGATAATATGGTGACTGAATGGTTCGGCGACACCAGACCAATTGCCGACAATAAGACACCTCAAGGTCGCCAGAAAAACAGACGTGTAGAAATGAAAGTGAGCTTTAAAATAACGGAATAAATTTATTAAGCAAGGCTTTTTGTGTTTTTTTATAAAGAGGATTAACATTCATTTTTATCCTTCTGATTTAAGTAGTTCTTTCTCCAGTGTATTATATAATTGTTCTTTAGAAATATTTTCAATATGTACTCCCTTTCTGAAATAACTTATTTTTCCGGTTTGTTCACTTACGGTAATCACAATGGCATCGCTGATTTCGGTAATGCCGATGGCCGAACGGTGACGCATCCCCCATTGTTGCGGGAGGTCGTCTCTCTCCGTTAACGGAAGAATGCATTTGGCTGCTACGATTCGGTTCGCAGTGATCACCACCGCTCCGTCGTGTAAAGGCGAGTTTTTGTAAAAAATATTTTCAAGCAATGAAGCACTCACCACGGCATCTACCCTGATTCCCGTTTGTACAACGTTTTTTAATTCATTCTTCACCGTGATCACCACCAAGGCACCGGTTTTGGTTCCCGACATCTGGACGCATGCCTCCACGATAGCACTGACGTCGGGAACTTCAAATTTTCCTGCCTGTGCAAATTGCCACAATTTGTTCTTCCCTTTGATCCAATCTTCCGAAAAAATAAAAATAAAAAATTTTCTTATTTCAGGATGAAAAAGAATAAACGCCAGGATGATGCCGTATTGGGTGATGCTCTTCAACAATGGTCCCAACAAGACCATGTGCAGGGAATTTGCCAGCCACGAAAGCGGATATAAAAGCAAAAAACCAATCAGGATGCGGAATGCCACCGTACCGCGGATCAGTTGATAAAATACATACACTATCCCGGCAAAAATCAGAATGTCGACTGTATGTATCCACCACGTCTTCACTTTAAAAGGTGGCGGTGTTTTTCATAAAGTTCGTGAATAATTCCGTCAGATAGCCCGATCTGAGGCACATATATTCTTTCAATTTCCGCCGTTCGCATCACCTGTATGTATATTTTGCAGGCCGGTACGATCACATCCGCACGGTCGGGTTTCAGCAAAAATCGCTCCATACGCTCATCTAACGTATATCCGCTCATCAGCGTATAAAAATCCTTCAGCTTGCCCAGGGTAATATATTTGTTTTCTTTTTTGCCGATCATTTTAAACACTTTATTGATGTTCCCGCCCGAACCTATGGCATGTAAAGGAAAAATTCCCCGTGTATTTTTGTTAATCCAGTTCCGCATTTCCTCCCATTCTTCCGGCTTGTCCTTTTTATGCAGCATCCTGACGGTGCCGATATTAAATGAACGATAGGCATGTATTTTATTCTTGTGATAGATGCTGAGTTCCGTGCTTCCCCCGCCTACATCCACATATAAATAGGATTTTTCCTTGTCGAGTTTTTCTTCAATATGATTGGAAAATAAAAACTTGGCTTCCGAATTGCCGTCGATGATTTCAATATTTAATCCTGTGGCATTTTTGATTTTTTGAATGACCTCGGGGCCGTTTTTAGCATCACGCATGGCACTGGTAGCCACGGCGCGGTAATCCAACACCCCATAAGAATCAATCAGTAATTTAAATGCCTGCAACGTTTTCAAGAGGCGTGCGATTTTTTCCTCAGAAAGTTGATTGTGTACAAACACATCTTCACCTAACCTGACCGGCATTCTGATTAACTCCTCCTTCACAAATTCGGGTTTTCCGTCCACTTTAAAAACCCTTGAAAACAGAAGACGTACGGCATTACTGCCAATATCAACGGAAGCAAATAGCAAACTTTTATGCATCATGCTTTTTCAGGTAATCGAATATCGCAATTTGGCTGCGGATTCGCCTGGCATTCGGGGAAGCTTCCACATAAGGGTTTGACTGGTATTCGTCCACCACACGCAACTTCACGTTATCGGACAATTGGATGTGAACAATGTCGCGTATAATTTTTTTCAAATGCCTGTCTTCCACCGGAACGGCCACTTCACTGCGGAAATCCATGTTGCGCGTCATCCAGTCGGCTGAAGTGATGTAAATTTTTTCTTTTCCATCGTTGGCAAAAATCAATACCCGGGCGTGTTCAAGAAATTTATCCACCAAACTGTAGGCCCGTATATTTTCACTTACTCCCGGTATTCCGGGCACCAGCGAACACGATCCCCTGACCAATAACGTGATTTTTACTCCGGCATCCGAGGCTTCATAGAGTTTTTTTATCAGTTCCTTATCCACCAGATTATTCAACTTCAGAATGATATAAGCTTCTTTGCCTTCTCGTGCATTGCGTATTTCTTTATCCATCAGTTCCATTAACGAATCTCTCATATTAAACGGAGAAATGAATAATTTTTCAGTTTTGGGAATAATATAATTGTTCTGGTAGAAAACAAATACACTATCTACATCACGACAAATTTTTTTATCGGCGGTAAGCAATGAGAAATCCGTGTATATGCGCGATGTTTTTTCATTAAAATTACCGGTTCCAATGTGGGCAACGGAAAATTTTTTTCCCCTTACGTTTTGCTTGATAAGAAATAATTTGGAATGAACCTTTAAGCCGGGCACCCCAAATATCACTTTCACCCCGGCCTCTTTCAGTTTATTCGACCAATACAGATTGTTCTCTTCGTCGAAGCGGGCCTGCAATTCCACCACAGCCAAAACATCTTTTCCGTTTTTTGCAGCATTAATCAGGGCATTGGCGATATTCGAAGACTCCGCTAACCGGTAAAGCGTAATGTAAATGCTTTCTACGGACGGATCAATGGAGGCTTCGCGAAGGAGGTCGATAATATGATTAAAATTATGGTACGGAAAATAAAAAAGCAAATCTTTTTTCTTTGCTATCTCCAGAATGGTTTGGTTACGGTTTTTTAATTCAGGATGATCAATCGGCGGTGTTTTTGGATAACGAAGGCTTGCAATGGGGATGTCCGGAAAATCAATGAAGTCCTTGAAATTATGATATCTGCCACCAGGAATGGCATCATCCATTTTCGACATGCCAAGCCTTCTGATAATGTAATTCAGCATGTCCGGTGGCATGTTCATATCATATACAAAACGTACCGGTTGGCCTTTCTTTCTCTCTTCCAGACTTTTTCTGATTTTTTCCAGGATCCCCTTGCCAAAATCCTGATCCATATCCAATTCGGCATCCCTGGTCAGCTTCACATTATAAGCCTCTGCAAAATCGTAACCCAACACGTCAAATATTTTATGCAGATTCAGTCGGATAACATCATCCAGCAATATAATGTAGTGTTTGTTACTTTTTTTAGGCAGCATCACAAAACGCGTACAAGCTTGTACGGGAATTTCTATCAATGCATATTGCACGTTCCCACGTTGTTTTCCTTTTAACTTAACATAAAGGTAACTGGCCTTATCCTTCATATAAGGAAAAGGCTTACTCTGATAAATCATCACAGGAAAAAGATGAGGCAGTACTTTTTCATTAAAATAACCAGAAAGAAATTCTTTTTGTTCCGATATTAATTCTTTTTCCGATATAATATAAACATCTGATTTCTTAAGTTCCGACTTTACATTTTGATAAATTTTTTCAAACCGTTGTTGTTGATTTAATACTTTTTTAATTAAATCATTCAACAATATGCTCGGTTCAGTGCCCAGAATTTCCAAAGCCTTTGCCCCAATCTTCTTCAAACGTTTGATGGTTGCCACCCGAACCCGATAGAACTCATCACGGTTATTGCTGAAAATTCCCAAAAACTTCAGGCGTTCCAGCAACGGCACATTTTCGTCTTCAGCTTCCTGAAGCACGCGCTCATTGAAAGACAGCCAACTCATTTCACGGTTTATGTACCAAAACAATTTTTCTTTTTTTTGCGCTTTTGGCATAAATCACTTTAATTCTGACGGAAATATTTTCTTTTCAAATTCAGGAGGAGAATCAACAAAATTTTTCCATTTATCGGTCTTGGAGTTAAAAATAAAAAGGCCGCAAGTGGGCACGTTGTCTATGGAATAACCCAACATATTCACCGTATGGGTAATGGCAGAATTGTGCCCGAAAATCAGCACACAATTGTAATGATCGGAAATGTTTTTGATAAATGAAATATAGTTGGAACTGGACAATTCATATAATTCTTCAAAAATCATGAACCTGGAATGATCCTGAAGGGAAAGGATATCGCGAAGGATGATGGAAGCAGTGGAATAAGCACGTGTGGCCGGACTGCAACATACCCCGTCGGGCTGAATTTTTTGTTTTTTCAGCCATGCATTAATGCGGTAGGCATCCATATACCCGCGGGCATTTAAAGGACGATCGATATCCTTCACGAATGGATGGCTCCAATCGCTTTTTGCATGCCTGACGATGATAAGTGTCTTCATATTTTGTGAATAAATATAATTGATGAAACTTTAACCAAATTTTAATTTTATTCTTAATCTTTTAACATTATGGAGTTATCAACGCAAATCAAATGTCCGTCATGCGGCCATGTTTTTCCAATGTCGGAAGTAATCAAAAATGAAATTGACAGGGAAAAAGCCGAACTCAGGGAAAAATACACAAAAGAGAGGGAAAAACTGCTGAAAGCTCAGGAAGAATTAGAGAAATCTAAAGAAAACCTGAAGCAACAGGTCCAGGAGGAATTAAACAAAAAAAACCGGGAATGGTTGGAAGCCCAAATCAGGCTGATAAAAGAGCAAGCCGATAAAGACAAAGAGACCTTACAAAAATTATTGGAAGAAAGCAAGAAAAAACTCAATGAATCGAAGAAATTAGAATTAGATTATATGCGCCTTCAACAAAGTATGAAAGAAATGCAAGAAAATTTCAACCTTGAGATTGAAAAACAAAAATTGATTTTACAAAATGAACTGGAAGAAAAAATCAAGAAAAAAACCGAAGAGGAATACCTTATAAAAATCAAGGAAATGGAATTGAAATTTGAATCGCAAAACAAACTGATAGATGAACTGAAAAAGAAATCGGAACAAGGAAGTATGCAACTGCAAGGCGAAGCCATGGAAGTGGCTTTGGAAGAAATTTTAAAAACGGCTTTTCCTTTCGATATCATTCAGGAAGTTCCGAAGGGTGTACGCGGCGCGGATTGCATAATGGTAATCAGGAATACGCTGGGCCAGGAATGCGGCAAAATCGTTTTTGAAAGCAAGCGAACCAAAAACTTTTCACGTGAATGGATAGACAAATTAAAGGATGATCAACGTGCCATCGGAGCCGATATCAGTATTTTGGTAACCGATGTCTTTCCAAAAGAAATTGAACAATTCGGTTTTTATCATGGAATTTGGATTTGCCGTTTTCGCGAAGTGGTTCCGCTCACCTTTGCCCTTCGTGATAGGATCATCAGAGTTTTCGAAGCTCTGAAAAGCAGTGAAAATAAGGGCGAAAAAATGACAATGTTATATAACTATCTTACCGGACCTGAGTTCCGCCAACAAATTGAAGCCATCACCGATGGATTTATGAAATTAAAGCAGGGAATCGACAAGGAACGAGCGTTGATGGAAAAGCAATGGAAAGAACGCGAAAAACAAATAGAAAAAATTTTTCTGAACACCACACACCTGTATGGTTCCATTAAAGCCATCGCCGGAGATGCTGTTGGAAGCGTTAAATATCTTGACGAAAACGAAGATCCACCGTTACTTCCGGAGATTTAAAAGATTAACGAAATTTCAAATGATTTTTTACTATTATCATACTCAAACAATTCCGAGAAAATACATGCTAAAAAATTGTTTTTTTTGTTTCTCAGATTTAATTTTTAATTCATACATTAGGCTTCAAAAAGATTATTTCAATTAATTTTAGGAACATAGAACAGTTTCATTTTTAATTGCCGCAATTACAAGGCGGGCTGAACATGATTTTTGTATCGGGTAAAATGGCTTTCAGACGATCCTGTTTTTCCTTAGATATGGTAATGTTTCGTAAATCAAGGTACTTTAAATTCTGAAGGAACCTCATCGAAGCCGGAAATTCATCCAGATTGTTGTCCCAAAAATCGGCATATTCCAATTGCAATAACATTCCGAAAGAATAAGGCAAGGTATAAATTTCATTACGGCTGAAATCCACATACTTTAAATTCGCAAATTCCCCTATGGTTTTGGGAAGTGCTTCCAGTTTATTTTTCGACATTATTAAAAACTGTAATTTTTTTAGCTTTATGATACTGTCGGGGATTTCCTTAATTTGGTTTTTGCTAAGGTCTAGGTATTGTAAATTGGGCATTTCCAATATTTCCGCAGGAAATTTTTTTAATTTTTTTTTTCTAAGTACCAATTTTACCACCGTATTTTTATCTTCTATAGCAGCTTTCAGGGAAGTATAAGGAGCCATGGCAGCCAAATGCAATGAATCGTATAAAGGAATTTGAGCTTTTATGAATAAAAAACTTATAACGAAAAGGATTATTTTACCAAAAGTTCCCTGCATATGGCTATATCTTCTTTAATTCTTTCCGTCAGTTCCCGGAAATCGGAAAATTTCACTTCACATCTGATTCTTTCCACAAATTCCAATTTTAATCTTCTTCCATATAAATTACCGATATTTTCCGACAATAAGTGAGCTTCAATTTTAATTGCCTGTGAATTTGAAAAAGTGGGATTCGTTCCGATGTTAACGGCTGCCGGAATTTTTGAAAGTTCATTTTCTATGGTTGCCAGGCAGGCATAGACGCCGTTAGGAGGTAACAGCTTAAAAGGTTCTGTTCTGAGGTTTGCCGTGGGAAAACCAATTTTTTTTCCACGGTTTTCACCCTTAACCACAAATCCGCTAAGGGAATATTGATACCCCAGCAAACGTGCTGCGTCTTTCAACATTCCTTCGCTAATGAACTTCCTTATCCTTGTTGAACTCACGGCAATAGCACCATCCTGCACGGGATCCACCACCGTTAGCCCGACGGATAGCTTGCTTGACACTTTCTTTAACATCTCCACATCTCCTTCTCTGTTCTTTCCGAAACGATGGTCGTAGCCCACCAAAAGATGTCGTGCCTGCATTTTGTTCAGCAAAAACGACTCCACGTATTCCGTAGGCGACAATTCTGAAAATTCCTCCGTAAAGGGATAGGCAACAAATAAATCCACTCCGAATTGTTCCAACAGAGAAATTTTTTCCTGAATGGTAGTTAACAACTGAACAGGCTTTCCCAAAACAATTCTGGGGTGAGGTTCAAAAGTCAACACGCAACTTGCCAGTTTTTTCTGAACAGAAATTTCCTTCAGTTTTTGCAGGATGGTTTGATGGCCAAGGTGCACCCCGTCGAATGTACCTATGGCTACAGCAGTTGGCGTAAAAATTTCAAATTCCTGCTTTTGCAATACGGAAATCACAGTTTACCCTGCAAAAATAGGATATTCATCATATGTATTTTTTTTAAATAATAAGTTGCTTTTTTCCCATTTCATTTTTGAAAGTTTTTTCAATAAAAGGTTAAAAAATCTTTGCCTGCATTTGGAAATTTACTCTATTTTTGCCCAAATTTTTAAGCATGAACAAAGGAAAAGTTGCTCAGGTCATCGGACCGGTCGTGGACGTATATTTTGATACTGAAGAAGGCAAACTTCCCGAACTTCTTGAAGCATTGGAAATTGTTCGTCCCAATGGTACAAAATTAGTACTGGAAGTACAACAACATATTGGTGAAAATTCGGTGCGCACCATTGCTATGGACAGTACCGACGGGCTTTACAGAGGCATGGAAGTAATTGCCACCGGTCAGGGCATTAAAATGCCAGTGGGCGATCAAATTAAAGGGCGACTTTTCAATGTGGTGGGAGAAACCATTGATGGTATCGGTCCCGTTGACAATAAAAACGGGAGGGTAATCCATCGTCCTGCTCCAAAATTTGAAGAGCTTTCCACATCCACTGAAGTTTTATATACCGGAATTAAAGTCATTGATCTGATTGAACCGTATGCCAAAGGCGGAAAAATCGGTTTGTTCGGAGGTGCCGGCGTAGGAAAAACCGTATTGATTCAGGAACTTATTAACAACATTGCTAAAGGCTACAGCGGATACTCTGTTTTTGCAGGAGTGGGCGAAAGATCACGTGAAGGAAACGACCTGCTAAGGGAAATGATTGAGTCGGGAATAGTGAAATACGGAAAGGAATTTAAAGAATCGATGGAAAAAGGAGGGTGGGACCTTTCGAAAGTGGATTTGAACGAACTGAAAAACTCTCAGGCTACATTTATTTTCGGGCAAATGAATGAACCTCCCGGAGCACGTGCCCGCGTTGCCCTTTCCGGACTTACGCTGGCAGAATATTTCCGTGATGGCGACGGTTCATCGAAAAGCGGTCGTGATATACTTTTCTTCATCGACAATATTTTCCGCTTTACACAGGCAGGATCCGAGGTTTCGGCACTTTTGGGTCGTATGCCTTCAGCAGTGGGTTATCAGCCCACATTGGCTACCGAAATGGGCGCCATGCAGGAAAGAATTACCTCTACCAAAAACGGTTCCATCACCTCCGTTCAGGCTGTGTACGTTCCGGCCGACGACCTGACCGACCCTGCACCAGCCACGACTTTCTCCCATCTGGATGCCACTACTGTTTTGTCCCGCAAAATTGCGGAATTGGGAATATACCCGGCTGTTGATCCTTTGGATTCCACTTCCAGAATACTTAACCCTGCCATTCTCGGCGAAGCACATTATAATTGTGCCCAACGCGTTAAAGGTATTCTGCAACGCTATAAAGAACTGCAAGATATTATTGCCATCCTGGGTATGGACGAACTGTCTGAAGAGGACAAACTTATCGTTCACCGTGCACGCCGTGTACAAAGATTCCTTTCACAACCTTTCCATGTGGCTGAACAATTTACCGGATTAAAAGGTGTGTTTGTGCCCATTGAAGAAACCATACGCGGCTTTAACATGATCCTCGACGGACAAGTAGATCAGTATCCTGAAGCAGCATTCAACCTGGTGGGCACCATAGACCAAGCCATTGAAAAAGGAGAAAAAATTCTTAAGGAAAGCAAATAACCACTTGCCTACCTATGAAATTGTTCATTATTAGCCCTGAAAAAGTGTTGTTCGACGGAGAAGCCGAATCGGTTATACTTCCGGGAAAAGAAGGAAGTTTGGGTGTACTTAACCACCATGCACCTTATATAGTCCTGTTGAAAGATGGAAATGTGGAATTTCAGGATAATTCTAACCAAAAACAAAGCATTTACATTAAAGGCGGAATTGCAGAAATTAACGAAAATAAGCTCACCATTTTGACTGATTAAATCCTGGTTCTTTTGCTCTTTAAAGGTTAACCGAATATTTAACTTAACTTAAAGTTCCATGCCTAATTTGGGGGCATGGTTTTTCGTTTAATAAAAATCTTTTTTTCCTTTGTTTTAATTGTCGCCTTTTCATGCCAAAGGGCAAAACAAAAAAATCTGATTTCATCTGATGAAAAAATCAAAATCTCCGGTTCTAATTCTGAATATGAACTTGTAAGCAGGTTAATACAGGAATATGTAAAAACCAAAAATCCGAATTTCAGTTACGAAATAGAAGGTGAAGGTTCTGAAATCGGGATCAGGAAATTTTTGAAAGGGGAAATCGATATGGCCATGTCGAGCCGGAGGATGAAGCCTTTTGAATTCAACATTCTAGAAGCAAACGGAACGGATTATCTTGAAATTGTTTTTGCTTATGATGCATTGGCCTTTATAACCAATTACAAAAACTCTGTTGACAGCTTATCCCTGGAACAGATATCGGATATCCTTTCCGGTAAAATCATTAATTGGATTCAGGTATCTAAATTCAAAGGACCTGTAAGGGTTTATGGCAGGAACACCGAGTCGGGAACTTTTCATTTTGTGGAAAATAAATTTCAAATTTTGGGGCTAAGGAAATATCAGATAAGTTGTAACACCTCACGTGAAATATTGGAAAATGTTATGAACGATAGTTGCGGATTTGGATATGTGAGCATCGGTTACATTTTAGACAATAACAAGAAATTAAACAAAAATATTTGGCCGGTACCGGTTTATTATCAAAGCAATCGCCCTCAGGCCGTTTCTCCTTTGCAGCATCAATATGTCTCGAAAAATTTATATCCTGTATGCAGGCCGCTTTATCAATACTTTAAACTTCCATTAAAAAAGGAACTAAAGGAATTTTTGATGTTTGAACTTTCCTCACAGGGACAAAAAATTGTAGAGGATGCAGGTTTTTATAAAATAAACACTGAACTACAGACACAAAATAACATCCAATTAATGAAATTGATGAATTCCGGAAAAGTAAATGAAAATGGATCAGAAGTAGGAACCGGTAATTAATTGATTTTTTACGGCAAAAAGTACAACTCCTGCACTATTGTTGGTTCCTATTTTAGCCATAATTTTCTTACGATGCGTGGCAACGGTATGAATGCTGATATTCAGGCGGTCGGCAATTTCTTTGTTGGAAAAACCCAAAGCAATCTCACGGATGATGTCGCATTCCCTTTTGCTGAATACAAATCCATTACACGAAATGGATTTTGCGTAGGCCCTGGAATTTTGGATTTCCGGTTCCTGTGTCAGGGCAGCCAGTATTTTTCCGCAAACAAATCGCTTATTCTCAAACAATACGGAATGGATACAATCAATGATTTCAGGTTTATCACATTCATGCAGCAGATACCCCCAAACAGAAGTATCCAATAAGGATTGATAGAAATTTTTGTCTTTAATGTCAGTGATGATGATAATTTTGGTATTGGGATGTCGGATTAGAAAATCGTTCAATTCTTTAATCTGAAGTCCGAAAGAGTCATAATTTAAAATTATCAGATGAGGATGCGAAATTTTGGTTTGTGCAATCAGGTTTTTAAAAACACCGCAAACAGTGGGAATCAGTTCAATTCCGCGAATTTCACCTAAAAGAAGTTCAAGGCCTGTACGACTTAAAAAATTATTATCGGCTATCAGGACTTTTACCATGAATTTTCTAATGCAAATATAAAACTCTCATCGAGAATGAATGTTTGGAGGATATTAATTTTTTGAACCGTCGTAGGCCCAGGTTAAATAGAGCGATCCCCATGTAAAACCGCCTCCGAATGCCGCAAAAATAAGTTTATCTCCTTTTTTCAATTGCGGTTCATAGTCCCAAAGAAGCAAAGGGAGTGTACCAGCAGTGGTATTTCCGTAACGTTCTATGTTCATCATAATCTTTTCAGGGCCTATGCCCATACGTTGAGCGGTGGAGTCGATGATCCTTTTATTGGCCTGATGAGGCACAAGCCATGCAATGTCTTCGGCTTTGAGGCCGTTCTTTTCCATGATTTTTACGCTCACTTCAGCCATGTTGACCACGGCATGCTTGAAAACGGCTTGCCCTTCCTGATACACGTAATGCATACGGTTCTGTACGGTCTCAAAGCTTGCAGGATATTTTGAACCTCCTGCCCTCAGGTTCAGGTGTTTTCCTCCTGAGCCGTCGGAATGAAGGATAAAATCCTGAACGCCATACCCTTCCGGATTGGGCTCAAGCAGCACAGCTCCTGCCCCATCACCGAAAATAACGCAAGTGGTTCTGTCGGTATAGTCAATAATACGGCTCATCATATCGGCACCAACGATCACTATTTTTTTGTATTTACCGGTTTCAATGAACTGCGAACCCACCGACAAGGCATATAAGAAACCGGAGCATGCGGCCGTAAGGTCGAAGCTCCAGGCGTTTTTAGCCCCGATGTTGTCGCATACGATATTGGCCGTGGTGGGAAGCATCATGTCGGGGGTAACGGTAGCCACAATCAGCAAATCTATTTCAGTCGGATCAAGTTTACGCTTTTGCAATAATTCCTTAACGGCTTCGGTAGCCATGTCGGAAGTGGCTTTGTTTGGATCGTTTTCCAGATGGCGGGTTTTAATTCCGGTACGGGTAGTAATCCATTCATCGGTGGTATCGATCATTTTTTCAAAATCAAAATTCGTTACTACATTTGGGGGTAAATATCCACCGACGGCAGTTATGGCGGCTTTTACAGACATGCAGGTCAATTAATGTTGATCATTTCAGCAATTTTGCTGTTCAGATCCGACGACGAAATCTGATGGGCAAGGAGCAACATATTTTTAAAGGCCAGAGGGCTGGATATGCCGTGACCAATAAGAATATTTCCGTTGATGCCGAGGACTGGCGTTCCGCCATAAAGCTCATAATTAAATTTGTCGAAGTACTCATCGCTTCGGCCTCTTTTCATGATCAGGCGGTAGAACGCTTCTGCGGTTTTCAGCACTACATTGCCCACAAAACCTTCACACACGATCACATCCGATTTATCGTTGAATAAGTCGCGCCCCTCAACATTTCCTACAAACGTATAAAGGGAATTGTCTTTCATCAGTTCAAAAGCTGCTTGGGCCACCAGGTTTCCTTTTTCAGGTTCTTCCCCGATATTCAGCAAGGCCACGCGCGGATTTTCAATCCCATAAACCTCTTTGGCATAACAGGAACCCAAAATGCCAAACTGAAAAAGCACATCGGGCCTGCAATCGGCATTGATGCCTACATCCAGCATCACACCCACTTTACCGTTGGGTTTGGGCATCAAGGTGGCAATGCTTGGACGTATAATTCCTGAGATAGTTTTCAGGGTCATCATGGCCCCCACCAACATTGCTCCGGAATTTCCGGCACTGCAAAAAGCATCCAATTCCTTGTTTTTGTGCATAGTGAACCCAAGATGGATGCTGCTTTTGGGTTTTCCCATATAAGCTCGGGTGGGATGCTCACCCATTTCAATTACATCGGTAGTGTGTACATATTCAAAATCATCGGGATTGATCTGATGGCTTTGAAAAAAATCTTTGGCGTATTCGGAGTCCCCTATCAATATGATCTTGGCTTTGTTTTTCAGTTCGTTCAATGCCAAAGCTGCACCTTCCAGACAATTATTCGGAGCATAATCGCCCCCCATGATGTCGAGGCCGATTTTTTTCATCAGCCAACGAAAATACGGATTTTAAGCGTAAAAACTGAAGCTAATGCTTAAAATAAAAAAGGAATGTATTGTGAGAAAACATCAATCTTCCCTTGTAAGGGCCGAACAAATGTATTCCCGGTTCATCCTTGCAATGTTTTCTAGGGATATGGATTTCGGGCATTCTGCTTCACAAGCACCCGTATTGGTACAATTTCCAAAACCCTCGGCGTCCATTTGCTGAACCATGTTCCACACGCGTTTTCTGGCTTCGGGTCTTCCCTGCGGCAAAAGCGCCAATTGCGAAACCTTGGCCGAAACGAACAACATCGCTGAACCGTTTTTACACGCCGCAACACAAGCCCCGCAACCAATACATGCGGCAGCGGCAAAGGCCTTGTCGGCATCATCTTTCGGAATGGGAATACAATTGGCATCTTGCGCGTTACCGGTATTTACTGAAATAAATCCTCCGGCTGCAATAATCCTGTCGAATGCAGAACGGTTCACCACCAGGTCTTTGATTACCGGAAATGCCTTACTCCTCCAGGGTTCCACCACTATGGTATCACCATCGTTAAAACTGCGCATATGCAACTGGCAGGTGGTGATGCCTTGTTTGGGACCGTGCGGGCGGCCGTTGATATACATACTGCACATGCCACATATGCCTTCGCGGCAATCGTGATCAAAAGCCACCGGTTCTTTTCCCTCGGAAATGAGTTTTTCATTCAATACATCGAACATCTCCAAAAACGACATATCGGTGGAAATGTTCTTCATTTCGTAGGTCTCGAACCTTCCGGGGTCGGAAGCGTTTTTTTGCCTCCAAACCTGCAAAGTCACATTGATGGTTTTGGATGAATTTCCGGCCATAATTTTTTTATTTTTTATTTATAACTCCTCTGTGCAATCTTGATATTTTCAAATTTCAGTTCTTCCTTATGTAATTCCCAATTCCCCACATCTTTAAATTCCCAAGCCGCCACATAAGCAAAATTTTCATCATCGCGAAGAGCTTCTCCGTCTTCGGTTTGATACTCTTCGCGGAAGTGGCCGCCGCAACTTTCATTCCGATGGAGGGCGTCCACACACATAAGTTCACCCAGTTCCAGAAAGTCGGCCACACGGCCTGCTTTTTCCAATTCCGGATTAAATTCATCGGGACCTCCGGGAACAAAAACATCTTTCCAGAATTCTTCGCGCAAGGCACGAATTTCATTGATTGCTTCCTGCAAACCTTTGGCATTCCTGGCCATGCCGCATTTATCCCACATGATTTTCCCCAAACGCTTGTGGAATGAATCCACCGATTTTTTTCCTTTAATCGAGAAAAATTTCTCTATCCTTTCTTTTACTTGTTTTTCTGCTTCAACAAATTCAGCAGCATCTGTGGGTATGGGCTTGGTTTTAATTTCATTCGACAAATAGGCACCGATGGTGTAAGGTATCACAAAATATCCGTCGGCCAGACCTTGCATCAATGCCGATGCTCCAAGGCGGTTGGCTCCATGGTCGCTGAAGTTCGCTTCTCCAAGAGCATATAAACCGGGCACGGTGGTCATCAAATGATAATCCACCCACAATCCTCCCATCGTATAATGTACGGCAGGATAAATCTGCATGGGGTTTTTGTATGGATTTACTCCGGTGATTTGCTCATACATGTCGAACAAGTTGCCGTATTTTTCTTTAACAACCGGCTTACCAAGCTCCTCGAGTTGTTCATCCGTTGGATTTTCAATGCCCAGCCTGGAAGCTTCCATTTTACCGTATTTGTATTTCAGGTTAAAGGCAAAGTCCAGAAAAACGGCCTGTCCTGTGGCATTAACCCCAAAACCTGCATCACACCTTTCCTTGGCGGCACGGCTGGCTACGTCACGCGGCACAAGGTTTCCGAATGCCGGATATCTTCTTTCTAGATAGTAATCACGGTCTTCTTCCTTAATGTCGTTGGGGTTCAGTTTTCCTTCACGAATTGCTCTAGCATCTTCAAGTTTTTTGGGCACCCAAATTCTACCGTCATTACGCAACGATTCTGACATCAACGTCAGCTTGGATTGATGGTCGCCACTCACAGGGATGCATGTAGGATGAATCTGTGTAAAACAAGGATTGCCGAAAAAAGCTCCTTTTTTATGTGCTTTCCAAATGGCCGTCACATTGCTACCCATGGCATTAGTGGAAAGATAGAATACGTTGCCATAGCCACCGGTACACAGTAAGACCTGTCTCTTATACACATCT
>JAOAHO010000041.1 GCA_026415195.1 Bacteroidia bacterium
ATACTAAAGAAAAACAAGGATGGTTGTGTGAGGTTATATTAAAAAATATTTCTGTTTTTTTCTTTCCCTTCTTTTATCAAAGTACCGGGTGCTATGGCAATTTGATCCTGATAAGTAGAAATAATGGTATGGACAGTGGCCCAGTCGGATTGGCTTACATAGTTGTTCATGCAGTTTTCGAAACAATTTTTTTCAAGTGTGGGAAAAATTTCCGTTTTAATGGGTAAGCCGTATTTTTTTCTTTCGCTGTTGTCGGAAAGTTCATAATTTTCAACATAACCTATATTAGGCGTAAAGTAATTCATGGAAAGAAATGTTCCGTTGGGAAGCAAACGCTCGTTCGGCAGTTCATTATGCAGTCCTTCTTCTTTGTATTCGTAAGTGTATTTTAGGATTAAGCTGTCGCCAGGGGCCATCGGTTTATTTAATTTAAATCCCTGAAATTTGACAATGGTGGTACTGTCGTTTAAAATAATTTTGGCATTTTCAATCCTTAGCGGTATGGAATTTTTAAGAAAATTGGTGAAATAAATTTCTTTAATCTCTTGTTTGGTTTTGTTTTTCAAAGTAATCTCCGCCCTGACCACAAATTTTCTTTCTTTTCCAAACAAATCTATTTTGAAATCGGCATGAGTTACCTTGGGCATAGGTATATGGGTGTATTTTTTAAACCGCTTTTCATATTCCGCGCTTCGCCTTTTTTCTTCTTTGGAACTCAGGTATTCGTTTTTGATTTGAGTTTGGTAATAAAGTATGCCCGCATGAACGGATGTGATTATGATGAGAAATGGAAAGAAAATTTTGTCGGATTTAAAGTTTTGCTTTAAAAGCAAGAATTTTTCTTTTAAAGAAATTTTGTCTTGCCCGAAAAAAGTACAGGCCGTAATGTATAAAAGAACCAGATATATCAAAAACCAGTAACATTGAAAAGCGAAATAATGCTTCAGGTAAGGTTCGTATCCGTAAAAATCAGAATATATCAGGTTGGGAAGGGAAGGCAGTATACCGACCATGTTCGATTTTATTTCCCATGCACTTTTTATTATCGGCTGGGCTAGCAGGATAACCGCCGTCAGAGCCATGGCCATGAATTTATTGGAAAGAAAATTTTGCAGGAAAAAGGAGAAAATGCTTAAAAATAAAAAACTAAAAAAATGAATGACGAAAAAGAAAAACAAATAATGCCCGATGTCAATGGGAGCATCACCTTTCAAAAGTTGATAAATAATGCCACATACCATAAGAATGGCACTGACTATAACGTAGTAATAAATTACCGACAATACTTTCCCCATGAAAATAGATTTAGGGTTGGCAGGCAAGCTGTATTTGATGTCTTGAAAAAAGAATTCTTTGTCGCGCCAGAAGATTTCAGCTATCATGAAAATGATATAGAATTTCATAATGTAAAGGATGGGAACAAATTTGTTCAGGGTATGATAGGTAGTGGCAAAGGGAGTGGCATCATCGGTATGAATGGCCCCGACGTAACGCAGCAGCAGAATCAAAAATACCGTACTGATAAATACGATAAATATGTTTCCGGTGAAGAAAAACCTTATGCCCGAACGGGCTTCTTCATGAATAACCCTCAGCGAATGTACTATGCCGAAGGATTTTGAGATTTCCAGATTGCTTTTGGGAATGTAGGTTTTAGTATCTTGTTTGACTTTTGGAGCATGATATGAACTTTTAGTATATTTCTTTTCCAGGGATTTTACCGACAAAGCATAAAATACTATACTGATGCCGATCCAAATGATCCGGTTCAAATAGTATTTGTAGTCGAGTGCAGGAAAAAAATGGTTTTGTTCAAATACGGATTGCTTATCCTGTATGAGGCTGATGGGGATGATACCAAAAGGATCGGTAAGGGCCGGGATAAGAGTATTGGATAAATTGTTAGTTAACTGAAGAAAGCTCAGATAGATGCCCACCATACCGATGGAAATCATAATGGCGTAACGTGTGCTTTTCAGCAGGGAGGTAAAATAGAATAAAATCCAGCCGATAATCCAGATATTTGGGAGCAGGATAAACGCAAAGCACCATAGATGATTGATTAAGTTGAAGGGCTTAAGCCGTTCTGCATCAGACCAGGGCACAATTGGAGCAAGCAGGTCGGCAAGTATGGGTGCTGATAAGATGAAAATCACAACGGCAAGTGATCCGATGAACCGACCAAGGAAAAGCGAATTTCGCGGAACGGGATAAGAATAAATCAATTCATGAAATTTATATTCAAAATCCCTGGAAACCGAAAAGGATATGTATTGGTTGATGAATATGGGAGCAAAAAGAATAATTACGGTATAAAGGTTGACCAAAACGGATGGAGAGTTCTTAAAAGACATTTCTGAAGAATTGTTGACACTAAATTGATCCAGGGTAAAAAGCAATAGAGAAAAAGTAAAAATTATCAGATAAGTTACATAAGGAGCCGGTCTCCTTTTCCAATACGAAAACTCAAAAGCGGAAATGGGAAATATTTTTTTCATAGCGAATTATTTTTTGCACAGATAGAAAAACACGTCTTCCAGATCGGGGGCTTTGGGTTCAAACCCGTTTTGGGGATGTTGTTCGGAATAGATGCTGACAAACATGCGTCCGTATTTAAGTTTATAAGAAAGCATAGTATGATGTTGCATAATGCCTTCCAGTTCTGCTTTGGTTATGGCTTTTTCATAGATTTTATTTTTAACGATGTCCAGGGCATCGGCAGGCGAACCTTCAAAGCGAACAGTGCCTTGAAATAATACAGCCATTTTTTGACATAATTCGGTGATGTCTTGAACGATGTGCGTGGAAAACAAAACGATTTTATTTTCTGATACTTCGGAAAGGATGTTTTGGAAGCGGTTACGTTCCGTAGGATCGAGGCCTGCGGTAGGTTCGTCCACAATCAGGATTTTAGGGTCGCCCATCAATGCCTGGGCAATACCAAAGCGCTGGCGCATTCCGCCGGAAAAATCATAAACATAGCGGTGGCGGTGTTCATACAGGTTCACCATGTTCAATAAATGTTCCGCCATTTCCTTTTTACCTTTTTCGATGCCTTTCAACACGGCCACGTGCATCATTAAATCCAGTGCCTTCATCTTCGGATACACTCCGAAATCCTGTGGAAGGTACCCCAAAATGTTTTTGATTTTTTCGGGATTGTGGGTAACATCTACTCCGTCAAGTACTATGATTCCCTGATCGGGCCGTAACAAAGTAGTGATGATGCGCATCAGCGTAGACTTACCCGCCCCGTTGGGGCCCAGCAATCCGAACATGCCGTTTTCCAGCACCAGCGAGACATTGTCCAACGCTTTATGGCCGTTGGAGTACGTTTTAGAGATGTTTTTAATTTCCAGCTTCATCCTTTTTGTTTTTGGGGTTAAGTTGTATGTTCACTTTTTCTTTTTCGCCTTTTTTTTCTACGGATAATTTAACGTTTTTCCCGTTGATTAAAACATTTTCTTTTCCGGCATTGATTTTAATAATGTCTTCGTCGTTTACCGATATGCTGACCTCATCACCTTCGTTGCTTTTATCCTCATCTTCATCTTTATCCTGCTTGTTTTCAATTTCTGTTTCTTCAATTTCCAAAATATCATTACGAGTTTCTTCAATCAAGGTAATATTTCCGGGAATATATAATTTTATTTTTTTTAAATCCAGCAGTTCTGCCTTGTCCTCTACTTCAACTATAGAGTTTAACAAAAGCACATTTTTTTCTGCTATCGTAACAAAACTTCCGGTTTTGGATGTAGGTGCAGCGATGCCAGCATAGAGTTTGTGCTCTACTTTTAGCTTAATAACACTGTCTTGGGTTCGGATGATTTCCACCGGCAATTGAATGTATAATTTTTCGTCATCTGAATTGGCATAGCTTAATGAATATAAGTGATGCCCCATGTTAATGCTGATTTTTTTGAATCGTATGTTCTGTTTATTATGTTTGGCATACTTTAAATATAATGTATCTGTTTTTAACGGAATGTTAAATTCCTCCGTTATTTTTTGATGGCGGTTTAAAAATTCATAAACCCTTAAACTTTGTATGCCTATTCCCAGGATTCCAATAAAAAACAAAGCAGTAATTAACGGAAGTGCCCATTTGCTTCCCCTGATTTTGAACGTAAGCTTAAAGCCAAGGTAGGTGAAAAACAAAAACAGCGAACCAAGCAAAACATAAATCCAAACCTTTATCCAAAAGAAAGAGATATGGTCATTTAGTAAATCAGCTATGAAGTTGTAACCCGGGAAGCCGATAAAGTGAATGCTACCGATGATGACACTCATAAGGGCAACAAGGAATATTACCCCAAGGAAAAGTAAAAACGCCCCGCATATCACGCTGAAAATCCGAACCAGTGTATGCATTATACTTTGGGCAACGGGTTTTCTTCTAAGCTTCGAGAAAAAACCTTTGCTTTCGTTACTAATGTGAGTGCTTTTCTTTCTGACTTCCTCCCTAAGGTTATCCCAGTTCCATGGTTCCCCGCGCATCTGGAGTTTTTGGGAATAGGTTTTTGCTTCGGGTATGATGATCCACAGGATGATGTACACCCAAAAGCTGGTGCCCGCCACAAAAAGGAGCAGCACGGCAGCAAGGCGCACAAAAACCGGATCCACGTTCAGGTAGGCGGCAATACCGCTGCATACGCCCCCAAGCACAAAATCATCGGGATCGCGGAAGAGGCGTTTTTTGATTTTCTCTTCCGGGTGTGCAGTACTTTTTGACTTTTCTTCTGCATTAGTATTGTTTGCCACAGATTCTGGCTCGCCAAGAATTTCAATGGCCTTTTGTACATCGGAAATTTGGAGGGGAGTTTGGCTTTGGTGTTTTTCAAACCAAAGTTCAGCCAGGCGATGTTCAAGGTCACGGATAATTTCCTCACGATAGGGGTCGGATGCCAGGTTTGATTTCACTTTGTCGAGCCATGCCTGAAGGGCTGCATAAGCGTCTTCTTCAATCAGGAAACCATAGCCGCCGGGTTGGATGTGTATGTTTTTTTTCATATCGCTTGATTATTTTAAAATGATTTCAATGATGGATTGAAACTCTTTCCAGGAAGTTTTAAGTTCTTTCAGGTATTTTTTTCCGTCATCGGTGAGGCGAAAATACTTTCTGGGGGGGCCTGATGCGCTTTCTTCCCATCGATAACTCAGGTATCCGCTATTTTTCAGGCGTGTCAGCAAGGGGTAAAGCGTACCTTCCACCACGTTAAGGCCGGCGTCGGAAAGCCGGCTGATGAGCCCTGCCGGATAATCTTCCTTCTCATCCAGTAACGCCAGCACCAGCAGTTCCAGCACGCCTTTTTTCATTTGCGAAAGGATGGATTCAATATTTTCTTTCATGGTTATTTACTTGGCAAAGATATAAATTATATTTTATACTATGCAATACATAGTAGTTAAAAATATTTAAAACCTTAAATTGCTTTACCCTATCGTTAAGTGATTTTTGTCACAAAGTTTGCTTAGGGTTAGCATAATTTTGCGGCATGAGGATAGCTGATATCATTTATTCCACATTGTTGAACCGTTGCCCTCGTTGTCATAAGGGAAGTGTTTTTAAGTGCAGTAACCCTTATCGCCTTAAACGCTTGTTTGAAATGAATGAAACTTGTTCGCATTGCGGGCAGAAGTTTGAACCCGAGACCAATTTTTATTACGGCGCTATGTATGTTTCGTATGCGCTCACTTCAGGTTGGTTCATTGTTTGGTTTGTGCTGAATTTGATCTACTTAAATTGGGAGCCTTGGAAATTGTTACTTGTAATTATAGGGGGAATAGTATTATTAAGTCCAGTAACCTTAAGGTGGTCGAGGTTGTTGTGGCTGAATTTTTTTGTAAGGCCGGAGGAGAGGGCGAAATTGAAGGAGAAAGCAAATACAATTTAATTGATAACGATAAAAATTGCTTTGTTAAAAATTAAAATCTTATCCTAAATCTATTGCTTCACCCAACCCATTTCTGATTATGTTGTAGTGGCCAGAGAAAAGTTCCACCACCGTTGTAGGATATACGTTTCCGAAGCCCCCGTCAATGATGGCTTCCACTTTGTCGCCATAGAAGTTTTCAATTTGTGCAGGGTCGGCCAGATAGTCGGTGAGTTCGTCTTCGGGGTCGTGCACGCTGGAAGAAAACACTGGGTGCCCTAAGGCTTTAATCACTTCCAAAGCATCGGGATGATCGGGGATTCGGATACCGATAGTCTTTCGTGAAGTCGGTATGATTTTGCCGATTTTGGGCGATGCTTCCACAATAAACGTGTAAGGCCCCGGGAGCGTTCGTTTCAATATTTTAAACTGAAAGGTGCTAAAGGGCTTTACGTAATCGGCCATCATGGAAAAATCGGAAAACAACATGGAGAATTTTGCCTGCTTAATGTCAATGCCCTGAATACGGCAGATGCGTTCAGGAGCAGTAGCGCTTTTCACGGAACATGTAAACACATACACCGAGTCGGTGGGAAGCACCACGATGCCCCCGCTTTCATAGATGCTTACAATAGTGTCAATAATTTTGGAATTTACGGAACCCAGACGGTAAATCATGCGGCAGGCCTGGATTGAAAAAAATACCTCACCATCATGCCCATACCAAAAACCACCAGTGGGATGCTGAGCCATTGGCCCATGTTGAGTGTCATGGAATTTTCAAATTCCACCTGGTTTTCTTTAATGAATTCCACCAGAAAGCGTTCGGTGAAAAGCAACATGCACAATAATCCGAATAGAGTTCCATGTACGGAAATAAAAATTTTTTTATGCCATAACCAATACATAATCCCGAACAATACCAGGCAAAAAAGGGCTTCATAAAGTTGGGAAGGATGACGTGGAATGTTGTCCACCTGAATAAAACGAAAAGCCCAGGGAGCATCGGAAGGCGTGCCGATGATTTCACTGTTCATCAGATTTCCAAAACGTATGAACATGCCGGCCAGAGGCACCACCACCACCAGGCGGTCCATCAGCCACAGATAGCTCATTTTTTCTTTTTTGGAAAAAAGCCATGCGCTGATTAAAATGCCCAATGCCCCGCCGTGGCTCGCCAACCCGCCTTCATATACTTTCAGTATGTTGAGCGGATGCGAAAGATATCCTTCCTCCAACAGGTTTCCCTGCTCGTCATACACGTCAAAATGGGGGCCGTAAAAAAGGCAGTGGCCAAGTCGTGCACCAATGATGGTGCCCAGGATGATATACATGGTGAGTTTATCTAATTGTTGAAGGGTTTTACCTTCGCGCAGGAAAATAATTTTCATTACATATTGTGATGCCAGCAAAGCCAGCGCCCACAATAGCCCGTACCAGCGCACGGGCCAGCCGATACCCGGAATGGTGAAAATCTCGGGCGAAGGGTTCCAGTCAATAACTAAGGAAAACATTTGCACAAAGGTATGTATTTAAATGAGTAAATTTCGTGCCATGATTCATGCCTGCATCTTTGCCAGCGGTTCGGGCACCAATGCCGAAAACCTGATGCGCTATTTTAAAAACGATACCCGAATCAAATTCAGGCATGTGGTCACCAACAACCCGAATGCCGGGGTCATCGCCCGTGCCGAAGCGCTGGGCAAAACCGTTCATATTATCCCTAATAAAATTTTTAGGGATAACCCTGATGCAGTGCTGGATTTTCTGAAATCGGAAAAGATTGATTTTATCATTCTTGCCGGTTTTTTGCTGAAGATACCCGAAGCCATTGTGGCGGCCTTTCCCAGGCGCATGGTGAATGTTCATCCCTCCTTGCTTCCCAAGTACGGCGGAAAAGGAATGTATGGTATGCATGTGCATGAAGCCGTGATACGGAATAAGGAAAAGGAAAGCGGTATTACCATTCATTATGTGAATGAACACTATGACGAAGGTGAAATTATCTTTCAGGCAAAAGTGCAGGTTACTGATTCAGATACACCGCAAACTCTTGCGGAAAAAATCCACCGCCTGGAATATGAACATTTCCCCAAGGTAATTGAAATGCTCATTAATGAAATAGAAAAAGAAAAAAATTACTCTACAGTTTCTTGATGTACCATCTCTCCGACGACGACATAAAGCGCGAAATCCTGCTGTTCCTGAAGCACAACCAGGGCCACAGTTTCAATTACAAGCAAATTTCTTTTGCCATCGAAATGCAGGGCAAGGAAAACAAAGAGCGTGTGCGTGATTTGTTGGAAGAGCTCAGAAAAGAAAAACTTGTCATTCAGACAGCCGAGGGAAAATTCACATCGGCCGTGAAAGACGAAAAGCACATCACCGGTACCATTGAATTTCTGAACATGTATAAGGCGCGGGTGATTGACGAAAAAAGCAGTCAGGAAATTTTTATCAAAACCGAAGATGCCGGAACGGCATTACACGGCGATATGGTAAAAGTTCGTCGGTTAAAAAATAAAGGTGGATCGATTTATGGAGAAGTGATTCAGGTTTTAAATCGAAGCAAGAAAGAATTTACAGGGCTTTTTGTAAGAAATAAAAATGTTTGTTTTGTGATTCCCGATCATCCGCGCATATATGTTGATTTCTATATACCATCCGGAAAAACGGGAAAAGCCAAAGACGGCGATAAGGTGTTGATTGAATTTTTGGAATGGGACGAAGGCGATCCCAATCCGGTGGCATGTGTCAGGGAAGTATTTGGAAGGCCTGGAGATCACAAAGCCGAGATGAATGCCATCATGGCTGAATTCGGTTTAAAAGCAGAGTTTGAAGACGACGTTCAGTATTTCGCCCGCCGCATTCCCGATCGCATTTCAGAACAGGAATTGAAAGGAAGAATGGATTTTCGGCCATACCTTACCTTCACGATCGACCCGGAAGATGCCAAGGATTTTGACGATGCTCTTTCTTATCGGATTACGGAAGACGGCCTTGAGGAAGTGGGGATTCACATTGCCGACGTGAGCCACTATGTGCAACCCGACAATGCCCTCGACCGGGAGGCCTTTCGCAGGGGAACATCCGTTTACCTGGTGGACCGCTGTATTCCCATGCTCCCCGAACGGCTCAGTAACAATATTTGTTCGCTGAACCCCAACGTGGATCGCCTGTGCTTCAGCGTGGTGGTGTATTTCGATCGTAAAGGGAATATCGTAAAACACCTGTTTTCCAAAACTGTCATTCACAGCAAAAGGCGCTTTACGTATGAAGAAGTGCAGGATATTCTCGAAAATAAGAGGCAAGATCCAATTTTTGGTGATGTATTAAAAAGATTGGATGTATTGGCGAAAAAATTACGAAAGGAACGCGAGGTTTTTGGTTCTTTGTTTTTCAATAAGGAAGAAGTCAAATTTCGGCTCGATGAAAAGGGGAAGCCGGTGGAAGTTTATTTTAAAACACAAAAAGATGCTCACAAACTCATTGAAGATTTCATGTTACTGGCCAACCGGAAAGTGGCCGAATTTTTAGGTAAGATCCCAGAAAACAGACCTTCAAACCTACGAGCAGAAGATTACTGGTGTGTTTATCGGATCCATGATGTACCATCGGAAGAAAAATTAATTCAGTTGAAGAATTTTGTCTCAAAGTTCGGTATCCGTCTCCATCTTGGTTTGGGAACCGACATCAGTAAGAGTTTGAATAAAATGCTGGAAGAAGTGAAGCACCGCAAGGAAAAAAACATGATCGAATTGCTCACCATTCGCAGCATGCCCAAAGCCATCTACACCACAGTACATGAAGGTCACTACGGACTAGGCTTTGATTATTATTGCCATTTCACATCGCCCATTCGCCGCTATCCCGATCTGATGGTACACCGTCTGCTTCATGCACGCCTCGAAGGCAAACCCTTTCCACCACGCAGCATGTATGAAGAATACGCCAAGCATTGTTCCGAGCGCGAAAAAAATGCCGCCGAAGCTGAAAGGGCTTCCATCAGGTATAAGCAGGTGGAATATATGGCTGAACGTATCGGGCAGGTGTTCGATGGCATGATCAGCGGTGTGACGGAATGGGGCATTTATGTGGAACTGAAAGAAAATAAATGCGAAGGAATGATCAGAAAAAAAGACCTGCCGAATGATTATTACGTGTTTGATGAAGACAACCTTCGTTATGTGGGAAGAAAAACAAGAAAAGTGTATTCCCTGGGCGACGACATTACCGTGATGGTGATGAATGCTGACGTGCGCGACAGAAAAATTGATCTCATTCCGGTGGAGGCGGCAGAGGCCCTGATGAAAGATACCGGAAAAAAAAGGGAAAAGAATAAAAAGAAGAAAAATAAGAAAAAGAAAAAATGAAAAAAATTATTTTTATCTTTTTATTTACTATACGCTTTTCCTTTTCACAGGTTATTTCCGACAGCACATCGGGCTTCCGTTTTGTTGCACATATTCCCAAGCCGCCCGATAAAAAGCCCTTGCCCGTGATTTTCCTTTTGCACGGTTACGGCTCTAACGAGCAGGATTTGTTTGCATTTCATCAGACCCTTCCCGACCATTTTGCTTTTGTTTCTGTAAGGGCTCCCTTTGGATTGCCCGGAGGCGGTTATGCATGGTATGCCCTGGAAATGAAAAACAAGGAAATGGTTCACCACAAGGCACAGGCCCAAAGCACACACAAGGCACTGGTAAAATTTATCCGTACCGTCATAAAAAAATATTCACTCGACAGCGCTCAGAGCATTGTGATGGGTTACAGCCAGGGCGGTATTATGGCATGGATGCAGGTGCTGGAAAGCAGTTGCGTGAGTGCGGCAATTATTTTGAGTTCTTACTTGCCTAAAGAATTTTATTTCATTCCGAGTGTGCCCGCAGCGGATAAAACAATAAAAAAAGTATTTGTGGCTCACGGGTTTTCCGATAATGTGATTCCGATGGCCTGGTATGAAGAAACCATGAAATACATCAAGAAATATCCGCACATACAAGCAGAGGTAAAGCATTACGAAATGCCCCATGCCATCATCGGGCAGGAGTTAATAGATATCAGAAACTTTTTAAAAAAAATAAAGAAGGGTTAAGCCGTTTGGAGTATGATATTAACTTATTATTTTAATTAAACACCCGCATATTCTTTCAAATATTCGAAGGAAGGGGTAAGTTTTCCGTTTTCACAAATGGTGGCCCTTTCGATAATGCGGTCGGGGTCGGATTCCACCAAATAGGGGATTACCCTTTCCATCAGGTCTTTGCCGAAATCCTCGCTTGCATTGCGAGGCAGCTCGCAGGGAAGGTTGTCCACAGCCATCACGCAAATGGAATCCTTCACAAAAGGGAGGTCTTCTTTCAAGGTGTGGATATTGAAGCCGTAGAAGGGCTTTTCAATGGTAGAAGCCCTGATGGTGGTGGGTACAGAGCCGTTGATGTCGCAGGTGATGTCGGCAATCACACTGATGCGGAATGCAGGGTCTTTTACATCGTTAATTTCAAACATACGGGGCGAACGAGGGTCCCAATAATGGGCTGATATGTAAATATCGGAAACATAGGTATAGGGCTTGAATTTGCTTACAAAATGCTGGGGATTTTTGAAAAAGTCGTTCAGGTCGAAATTGTGGTCGTCGGGGCGTTCCACGTAATCGCGCGGGTTCAACTGGCAATAAACGGGCTCCCTGAACTGTTGGGAAAGAAATTCTTCAGGAGTTACCTTTCGGATGCGGAGCACACTGAGGGTTTCAATGACTCCGTTAGCCACACGCCCTCCGCCCGTCAGGCAGATTTTGATGTTGGGTAATTTGACGCGCATCAGTTCATCTTCCATCTCGGCACGGTCGCGGCACTGCCATGCAGGCTTCAAACGGAATAACTCATACTTCAAACCGTATCCGCGCAAACCGTTGTAGGCCCCCACAATTCCGGCATAACGTCCGAAGCCGATGATGCGGTTCTGGTTACGGTCGGTGAGGGTTTCGTAGTCTACCATGCGGATTTTCTTTTCAATCAGGGCCTGCATGAGTTTTTGATTGTGGGGTTGTTTTTTTATGGTATGTGAAAAAAAGAAATATGTTTTTTCTGGAATCAGCTTGTCCACCGGAACTTCTTTCACTCCCAGCAGAACATCGCAGTCCGAAAGGTCCTCCTGAAGCGAAATTCCAAACGACTCATATTCTTCATTGGAAAAACAACGGATATCGGAGGGTTGAACCACCAGTTTGATTCCAGGCCATCTTTTCTGAAATTCGGAGCAAATCAGCGGAGTGAAAGGAACCCTTTTGTCGGGCGGATTTTTTTCTTCTCTTAAAATACCTACTTTTGATATTTTCATAAAAAGAATGCCGGCTAAGTTACGCATTTTATCGGGATTACTTTGGATAATGCTTCTTTCATCAGTATTTGGCCAGCACTATCATGCTTATGCGTTAAAGCATGAAATCCATTACGATCTTCAAATACTTGGTGATATTCTTACATATCACCCGGGCCCGTTGGTGGAACATCAAAAAATCCGAAGTATTCTTTTCGATTCCATTCGGAACCATTTGCCTGATTCCCTGGAAATCAGAGCATTCCGAAATGTCGTGCGTGATGTGTTGAAGCTGACCCATTGCGGCCACACCGATGTGCAACTTCCAAAAAAATATTTGCGCAGATTTTTCTTCTCATCCCCTCCAAGAATTCCATTTATACTTCTTGCCGACGATACGGCGGCTTATGTTTACGGTGTTCATAAATCCCTGATTGGTATTTTGAATTTCGGAGACACGATATTAAGCATAAACGGAAAATCAATAATGCAAATATTAAATGAAACCCAACACTATTTTACCTATGACGGTTTTATCTATTCATCGGCTAAATTTCATGCCGGGAGATTAATGCAAAGCACCTTGCCGGTTCTTTTTCAATTTCCTACCCGTTATGTTTTGGTAAGAATGAAAAACGGTAAAACTGATACAATCATGACAGAGGCTATTCGTTCAAGATTAACCGTTTCTTACAGATTATTCCGCTTAAAGGATGATACGCTTAAAAGAACTGGAAAAAAAAGCGGTATAGCGTATTATATTCATAAAGATGCCATGAATTCCTGGGCCTATTTAAAAATTCAGAGCTTTATGGGGAGGGGTATAAATAAAGGACTGAAGAAATTTTTTAAGGAATCTAAAACGTGTTCAAATCTGATTATTGATTTATGCAACAATCCAGGCGGAAAAGTATTGCACGCAGAAAAATTATATTATTCATTGTTTCCGTCCGACACCGAAAAGTATTTTTTTTTCCGAAGGGATCACAGTAAGCCGCCTTATCAATATGTCAATTTTGCGTTGCCCTATCGTTTATTGAATTTTGGGCTACAATTTTTTTTTAAAAAAAAGGTTCAACACGACACAATATTTTATTACAGAAAAAAAACACGTTCTTTACCTTTCAAAGGAAAATTTGAAAGGATTTATGTTTTAACAAATTACGGGACTTTCAGCGCGGCATCTTTCCTGGCTGAACGTTTTCAAAGGAATACCAATTGTATATTGGTGGGTACTGAAACCGGAGGGACACGTGTGGGATGTAATGCAGTGGCTTTGTATCCTTGTGTGTTGCCAAAATCAAAACTGAAAATTTTCCTTCCCGCATACCGATTCAATCATCACGGAAAATTAATATCTGATGATGGCCGGGGTGTAATGCCAACATATGAGGTGCATGGTTCATATATTGATGTTTTTAGAGGAAGAAATAAACTTTTTGAATTTGTTTTGGAAAAAATTAACTCAGAAAAAAAATAACCTTATCGCGGAAATGTCTTTGAGTTATTTGATCGTTGATGTATGCCATTTCTTTAAATTAGGATTATGATGATGGCATCCCGGCCAGCAACATGGCCTTTTTTTTCCATTTTTCAAATCCTTTATCATCCGTTCAAGTCGTTTGTTTCTGGTTTCTTGTCTTTTTGCACTTTCCAGCCAACATATCCATTCGTTACGTTGAATGTCTGTTAGATTTACCCAATAATGGATGAGCTTTTGAATTCCCAACATTTTTAAAGCATCCTTTGGTATTTTGTGATAAATCCCGTCCATGTTTAGTTTTTCCATATAAGTTTTAAAATTACGTTAAATATTGATTGTAAATAACAAAAAAATAAAAAATATGTATTTTATTTATTGTTATTCCCATGAACATTTTAGTATATTTGCAGGCCATGTCATTTGTCCTGTCGGATGAAATAATTCTGAACTGGAAGAATCTGATTTCCGAAAAGAATTCACAGGCATTAAAAGCCGAGATGAACGAACTTTTCTCGGCCGATATTGCCCGAGTGATGAATCAGTTATCCGACGAGGAGAATCAATTTGTTTTTCAATTGCTCGATGAAGAGGCCCGATCAGAGGTATTGGCCGAACTTGATGAAGATAAGCGGGAGTTTTTGCTGGAGTCGTTAAGTACCGAGCAGATTGCCGATGTTCTTGACAATTTGGACTCCGACGATGCTGCCGATATTGTATCGGAGTTGCCAGAGGAGAAGCAGCAGGAGGTTCTGAGCCAGATTGAAGACGTGGAGCAGGCCAGCGATATTGCCGAACTCATACGCTACGAGGAAGGCACGGCAGGATCGCTGATGGCAAAGGAATTGGTCAGCGTATATACATTTGAAACCGTCAACCAATGCATTGATGAAATACGCCGCCAGGCCGACGACGTTACACAACTCTATGCCGTTTATGTGGTGGATAATCACGAGCGTCTGAAAGGCATTATTCCTTTAAAAAAACTTCTGATATCACACCCCTTGGCAAGGGTGGAAGAAATTTATGAGTCGGATATTCAGTTTGTACGTGTAGACGACAGCTTGCAGTTAGTTTCCGAAACCATGAGCCGCTACGACTTGGTGGTGCTTCCGGTGGTGGATAAGGTAGGAAAACTGGTAGGTAAGATTACCATAGACGACGTGCTGGACTATTTGAAAGAAAAATCGGAAGAAGACATCCAGCGCATGAGCGGTATTACCGAAGATATTGACGTTCAGGACAAAATCTGGAAAATATCGCAGGCCCGCATACCGTGGTTGCTTATCGGTATGGGAGGGGGAATTATTGGTTCGCGTATCATTGGCAACTATGAAGAGCACATCCGGATTCGTCCCGAAATGGCTTTTTTCATCCCACTCATAGGGGCAACAGGAGGAAATGTGGGTGTTCAGAGCAGTTCCATAATGGTTCAGGCATTGGCTAATAATATGATGTTCAGTAACGTTGCCAAAAAATTGCTGAAAGAATTGTATGTGGGACTTTTTAATGGCTTGATTTGTTCTTCACTGATTTTTCTGTATGCCATGGTGGCTGAATCATGGAAATTGGGACTGGTGGTGAGCATTGCCTTATTCACAGTGATTATTTTTGCATCTTTCATGGGAACTTTTGTGCCCATGACCCTTCACCGCTTTAAAATTAACCCTGCTTTGGCTACCGGGCCTTTTGTAACTACACTGAACGACATCATAGGGATTACCATCTATTTTTTGGTGGGGAGGATACTTTATTCAATGTTTTAAAATTTTGTTAAAAATTTTTCAATTAATCTTTAATTTTGTGCAAACCGAAAGTAAATTTGTAATTCCATGGCAGTAATCTTGCTCATTTTGGCTTACTTATTGGGATCTATACCTACTTCGGTTTGGGTAGGCAGGATTTTCTATCGTATCGACGTCAGGGAACATGGGAGTGGAAACGCCGGCGCCACCAATACTTTTCGGGTTTTGGGACCAAAGGCCGGAATTCCTGTTTTGCTCATAGATATTTTAAAAGGATATATTGCCGTTAGTTTATCTTCTTTTTCCGGATTGGTTTATGACCTGACTGAACTTAAAATCGGGCTGGCCATTATGGCATTAATGGGGCATATTTTCCCGCTTTTTGCCCAATTTCGCGGGGGGAAGGGAGTTGCAACACTTTTAGGAGGAGTTATGGGAATCAGTCCGGAAATAGTTTTCTTTTCTTTATTGATCTTTTTGGCAGTACTGTTTATTTCAAGGATGGTTTCGCTGGCTTCCATGTTGTCTGGCATCAGCTATCCTTTTATTATTCTAATAAAGGGTAATTATGAGCCCGTTTTACTTTTGTTTGCCATAACCGTTGCACTTTTGCTTTTAGTTACGCATAAAAAGAACATAAAGCGTATATTACAAGGACAAGAAAACAAAATTCCAAAATTCAATATTCCATATTTCACTAAAATCAAAAAGGGTTAATTAT
Organism: Bacteroidia bacterium; assembly: GCA_026415195.1. Classification (GTDB taxonomy): domain Bacteria; phylum Bacteroidota; class Bacteroidia; order B-17B0; family Aurantibacillaceae; genus JAOAHO01. The sequence continues at coordinate 16,138 of JAOAHO010000041.1, forward strand.
TCTAAAATAAGCCCATTTATTCGGCGTTTAATTGTTACCTTTATTAACGGATGTTTTTCGCTTTACAATATTCCCAAAAAAATTTATCGCTCCTTTGGCTTATCCTGATATGCCACTTTGCTTATAATCAAAATGACTGGGATTATGTGGGAGAAGAAGCCTTGAAACTTGAAGACCGTATTTACCTTTCTACGATAAAAACGGTTCAATTACATAAAAGCGACTGGGAACTAAGCCCGCCTGTGTTGGAAATGAATTCAAATGATGAACTAACACTATCGTTTGATGAACTTGAGGGAAAAAGAAAAAATTATGTTATCAAATTTGTGCATTGCAATGCCGATTGGACTAAAAGTGATTTGATGGAATCCGAATATATGGAAGGATTTCCGGAAATCAATATCATCAATTTTAAGTTTTCTTCTAATACCATGCAGGCCTATATTCACTATACGGTAAATTTTCCCACATCCAACGTCAGATTTCGCCTTAGCGGGAATTATGTGGTGTATGTGGTGGAAATGGAAAATCCGACAAAGCCGGTATTGTCCAGAAGGTTTTTTGTATGTCAGCCTATGGTCTCATTGGAAGCATCGGTTCGTCAGGGATTTAAAAGTGAAAGTGTCCAGCAATTGGAAATGCGCCTTAATGTGTCGCGTCTGACTCTTAATAATCCTGAAAAGGAGATCAAAGTGGTGATTTTTCAGAATCTGCGTTGGGACAATGCTTCCTATTTTCCCAAACCTACCTATTATGCTCCTGGGGAATTAATCTATTCCCTTAATGAAGCTGCGGCTTTTGAAGGGGGAAATGAATTTCGCTATGTGGACCTTAGAAGTACACGCCAATTTAATGAACGTGTGGTGAATTATTCTCGGGATGCACAAATGAAAACCCATGTTTTTCTGACCGATGAGATAAATCGTTCACGCAAACCTTATGTATTTTATCCTGATTTTAACGGAAACTTTGTCATTCAAAACCGTGATTTTCCTTCTTCTATTCATACGGAAGCCGACTATATGTGGGTACATTTTTTTATCCCTTATAAAGAGGCCGATCCTAACGGAACATTTTATTGGTTGGGAAAAGCAACTGACTGGAAAATAAATCCGAATTACAAGTTCATTTATAATGAAGACAAAAGAGGGTATGAATGTAAATTATATTTAAAGCAGGGCTTTTACAGTTATCTGATTATTTATGAAGGAGATAACAGTGATCCTAAAGAAAAATTGAAAATGGAAGGCAGTTTCTGGGATACCGAAAATGATTATTACATACTGGTGTATTACAGAAAATTCGGTACTTTTTACGACCAGTTATTATCGTTCAAGAGCTTAAAATCTTTCCGCCGATGATGCAAAAAAGGGGAGGCAAAATAACTTTGAGGGTATATGGAATTTTACTCCATGATGGAAATGTATTGGTGTCGGATGAGTACATCAGAAAAAATAAAGTAACCAAATTTCCGGGTGGTGGACTTCATTTCGGGGAAGGGACCATAGATGCATTGAAGCGTGAGTTTATGGAGGAAATGAAGCAACCGGTAGAAGTAATTTCGCACTACTATACCACTGATTTTTTTGTCAGCTCGGCCTTTCATGTAAGGACGCAGGTAATCAGTATTTATTATCTACTGAAGCCTTTAGGTCCAATCGTATTCCAAACCTCCTCGGTACCTCACGATTATGTTTGGAAAGAAGGGGCACAAAGTTTGCGGTGGTTGGATTATAAGTCTGTAAACGAAGACCAATTTACTTTGATAATAGACAGAAAAGTAGGGGAGATGCTTGAACACGATTTTATGCATCCCGACTTTGTTAGGAAAGTATTTTCCCGTTAGATATAAAAAAATGCGTACTTTTGCACCTGCTGACGGTGGGTGTAGCTCAGTTGGTTAGAGCGTCAGATTGTGGCTCTGAAGGCCGTGGGTTCGAGTCCCATCACTCACCCTTTTCTTTTTAATGTTTGCCCGCTACATCGGAAGTTTTTCTTCAAAAGCAACCGTTGCTTTTATCAATTTCCTCGTTTTGTTGTTTACTTCCCGATATTTGGGGCCCGGTACCAGGGGAGAAATAAGTTTATGGCTGTTGGACATTTTCATTATCCAAATGGCAGCAGAAATCATTACCGGATACAGTTTGGTACATTTTATACCTAAAGTAGATTTTAAAATCATTTATAAAACAGGATTTTTTTTTTCGTTAATTATTTTGTTGCTTTCGGTTGTAATTTTCTTATTGATAAAAAAAAATTTTGAATGGGAATTTTTCGGTTTGGTGTTCATGGTAATATTGAATTCTTTTCATTTTGTCTTTTTTCTGGGATATGGAGACATAAAATCATATAACTGGATTTCCATATTACAACCTTTTTTACTTCTGTTCGGCATTATTGTTATGGTTTTTGGTTTTGAGTTAACTACTTTTAGGGCATGGAAAATTCCCATGTTTTTTTCATTTGGAGTAACGTTATTGTTTACGGCCTATGTTTTGTTTTTTAAAACACAAAAAAGCAATCAAGTCAATGGAAATTGTCCTTTAGCTGATATATTAAAGAATGGTTTCTTAAGCCAAAGCGCAAATTTGTTTTTTGTTTTGGCTAATCGCTATAATTACTGGCAGATTGAGGATTTAGGGAAAGTAGGTATATACTCAACGGCATCCACTTTGGCCGAGTCGTTGATGATTTTTTCCACAGCAATGGCTCCATTATTACTTTCCGACATTTCATTAGGAAAACAAGAGAAACTTAGATTTCATCAATTCCTGGTGGTTGCCGGAATGGTTCTGATATCCATTGTATTCATTTTCTTTATACCTGAAGAATTCATTTTAAAGGTTGTGGGAAAAAGTTTTGTTGGCATAAAGGGAATAATATTATTGTTGAGTGCAGGTGTTTTTTTGAACAGCCAAACCTCGATTATGCATCATTTTTTTTCGGCAAAAGGGAATTTAGTACCCGCATTCATTTCAAATTTTACGGGCTTTTTGGTTACGATTTTATTTGCATCCTTTGCATATAAAAAATTAGGTTTACATGGATTGGCTCTTCTTGCCGATTCTGCATATTTTTCTGTTTTTTTGGTTACCTTTTTTTGGTTTATGTTGAAAACAAGTCATCATGAATGAGTGTTCAGGCGCTTTGATTTAGGGAATGCTGCAATTCTTTTTTTCAATTTTATTTAAATTTGAAATATGTTTAAGAAGAGATTTTCTGTACTAGTTTTTTCATTTGCATTAACAATATGGTTTGTTAAAAGTCAAATGACTCCTACTTTGGTAACGTTCCCTTTTACGGGAGCTCCTCAATATTATACCGTTCCTTCCAACATGTGTAATGGGGTTATTTCCGTTACTATTTTTGGTGCGGGTGGTTGTTGTCCAGGAAGCGGTGCCGGGGCAAGATTAACCGGTACACTTGCTGTTACGCCTGGACAGGTATTACAAATAAACGTCGGAGGTTGTCCTCCTGCCGGTAACAGTATAACCGGCGGATGGAATGGAGGGGGGAACGGAGGTGCTCAAAATGTTCAGGCAGGCCAGTTATTGCCTTGCGGAGGTGGCGGAGCTACCGATATAAGAGTGGCTCCCTATGCGTTGGCAAACAGAATACTTGTAGCCGGCGGTGGAGGCGGCAGGCCCGGAGGGGATAATTTCAGCGCACCCATGATTACTGGAGGAAACGGCGGATGTAACAACGGCACAAACGGAAGTACCTGGTGGGGAGGAGGTGGAGGTGGTGGAACCCAAGTATCTGGTGGTGCAGGTGGAGCAGCATGGGCTAATATCAGTCAGCCAGGTTCTCCGGGGGTGCTTGGAGTTGGTGGAAAGGGAGGGGATGATTTAGTTAATATTTGGGCAGCAGGGGGCGGAGGCGGAGGCGGTTATTATGGCGGAGGCGGCGGTGGCGCTGACGGATGTTGTCCGGGTGCCAATGGCGGCGGAGGCGGCGGAGGAGGATCGAGTTTTTATCCTCCTGGGTTTGGTTGTACTACCGGTGCTACAGGAAATACATCTGGAAATGGAGGGGTAGCTATTTCATATACTCCCGGAGGATTTAACCTTACTATTACTCCATCTCTTCAAACGATTTGTACAAATTCAATGTCACTTTCCAATTTTCAGGTTACTATTTCCAATTATTCAAATTCCAGTCAAACTTATACTTATGTTTCTGCCCCCCTTGGCTTTAATTATGTCGGAGGTAATGCAACTTTAAATGTTAATACATATACTTATACCTGGTTAGGTCCAAACAATTTCAGTTTTTCTACCATACCAGCAAGTACAGCTAACCCGAATACACCTTCTACTTCCGTGGTTCCCACTATTGTTCCGTCAAGCACTATTGCTTCGGGAATTTATACACTTACCATCAACAGCGGAGGATGCTTGATCACCAATACCATGCAATTGGTAGTTCAAAGTACACCCACCATTACATCTCTGACAAACAACGGTCCTGTTTGTCAAGGGACAAATGCCATATTTAACATGGCTGTTTCCACTACAACAGGAAATCAAACCTTTCAATGGACAGGCCCGAATGGATTTAATTCAAACCTCCAAAATCCAACTATAAATAATGTTACACCAGCAAATTCAGGAATGTATAGCGTTACGGTTGTAAATAATTACTCAACTCCCACTGCTACACAATGTATTACTTCATCTGTAATACCATTTTTTGTGGTTGGTACTTCACCATTGAATGTAACACCTTCTTTCACTCAATGTCAGGGTACAAACATTATTCTTACGGCTAATGCTTTTGGCGCTTCATCATATTCCTGGTCCGGACCTTCAAATTTTACAAGTAATATTGCAAACCCAACCTTGACGTTAGTTAACCCCACGGTTCATCCCGGTAACTATACGGTAACGGCTTCATTCACCAGCCCACAAACCACATTGGTTTGCACAAATACTGCCGTTACAAGCGTTTCGGTGGTTCCGATGAATCCTATTACACTAATTAATCCTCCATTTTTGTGCCAAGGTTCAAACTTCAATTTTTCTGCCAATGCCCCCCAAGCGGCCGGATATGTATGGACCGGCCCCAACGGATTTACTTCCAATACGGCAGCCAATACCATTAATTCCGTAGTGCCTGCAAACAGTGGCATTTACAGTGTTACGGCAATTTTTGCAATTGGCACGGTTTCGTGTTATACTCATAATTCCTTCAGCTTTGATGTGGTGCCGATAAATCCGGTAATCACAATACCTTACATTGAAATATGCGACAAAGAGGGAACTACATTAACTTCCAGTGCTCAGAATGCAGCATCCTATACATGGTACGGGCCAAATGGATTTTCTGTCAACACACAAAACGCTGTATTTCAGAATTTGAATCCTACGTGGAGCGGCATATATACGGTAACGGCGATGTTTACGAACGGATATTTGAACTGTTACAATTCGAATACAACGCAATTGAATGTGAAGCCGAGGTTGTATTTTGATTTGGGGCCGGACAAGCGTATTTGTTACAATGGCAACATAGCGTTGGTAGGGCCTTCTGGCGCTACGGGTTATACGTGGACAAGCAGCACGAGTTTTACGTCGAACAGTCAGAATGCGGTAATACCGAATGCGATGCCGGCCAATGCGGGCATATACATACTGACGGTGGATTTGAACGGATGTAAGACGTATGACACGGTAAAGGTGGACATTTTGACGCCGATTTCGTGGTCATTGGTACCGACGAACAAGAGCGTGTGCCGTGGAGACAAGATAGAGATTTCGGTTGGTGTGGAGGGAGGAAGCCAGAACATAGCGTATAACTGGAATCCTCCCGTTTTATCGGGTCCGACGGGAAGCGTACAGATAGGTAACGGTGTAAATACGACGGTGTTCAACGTTACGGCGTATGATATAGCATGTCCGGATTATACGATAGGATATACGTTTTCGGTGGAGGTGAAGCAGCCGCCGATACCGCAGTTGGAGTTGACGAAGAATTATCAGTGCGAGCCGATGTGTCAGGTGTTTAATTCGAAGGTAGGAAGTCAGTCGGCGCTGGTGATGTACGATTTTGGGGATAACCGGGTATATACGGGTGACAGCATAGAGATATGCTTGCCGAAGGGTACGTATAATTTGAAGATATACACGACGGGTCAGAACGGATGTAAAGGTACGTTTACGATAAGCAGCCCGATAGTGGTATATCCGAAGCCGGGAGCGGATTTTTACTGGACGCCTGAGATTCCGAACACGACGGAGAATCAGGTGACGTTTATACCGACGATTCAGCATGGCACACAGG
>JAOAHO010000042.1 GCA_026415195.1 Bacteroidia bacterium
GTTTCCATATGGGTCAAGTCCATTTCCTGTTACAATGGTTTGTTGCCCTCCGGGATTATTACAACATCCTTGAGCATTAAAGCCCGGATGAAAGCCGCAGGATGTGGCCCACCCCTGAAGGTTTCCGTTTTCAAAATCAATGTTTACGCATCCGTTGCTTTGTGTTGGCGCCGGAAAAACAGGTTGGGGTTTGTGATGCGGATTTGAATGTGGGTCATGTGTTTCATGCCTATGCCAATAATCCCTTTTTGCCGTAAGATATTCCATCATTTCGGCTTCACTCAGTCCCATGCGAAGGGCTTTATCCCTTTCATTTTGCATGAACCGATGAAAATCTTCAATCCGGTTCCGGTTTTCCTGAGCCCGTATGCCTGCGGGCAAGATGAACATGAGCCAAAGTAAGGCTCGAAGCAATATTGTTTTCATAGCGCATTATTTTAAGTGGTTTAACTTCGTTCTGCTGTTCGTTTTTCATAAATTTTTCTTTTATATATTTTACGATTGTGCGCTATGAAAGTTCCGGGAAAGCAGACAAAATTTATGCAATACAAAGTGTAAATAAATAATGTTGTTTTTACGAAACTTTAAATTGCCAAATAAGTAAAAACAATAATGTATTTGCTGAAGAAATCAGGGTTTGTTTTTGATGATGATAGTATCTAAAACATAGGAGTATCCAACAAAACAACCTATTACTTCCTGATTGTTACCGAACATGCTTTTAATATTCACGGGTGCGGAAAACGGATTGGTGTTGCTGACTTTGTTTTGGTAATAAGTATACCAGAATTCATATTCATCTTGCCCGATATGGGAAAATTTCACGGCAACCGTATCGCCCACCCGATAGAGGTTACGGTTTGGGTCATCACGCCATGCCTGGACATTGTAGGGCTGAGGGCCTCTGTCGTAAGAGAAATTAAATTCTTTTCCGTCAATAAACTTATCATCGAATACGGAAAAAATGGGGCCGGCAAAGAATTGGTCGCCATATTTCACATTAAGCCGCTTCGATTGCCAACGGTAATAATTTCCAAGCCCGGCAGGTTCTTTGAAATGCTGCCATATAAATCCCAAAGAATCGAATTCCCACTTAAAAAACAAACTGTCTAAGGGAACTTTGTTTCTGATCGAAGTGTGGGCCGTATATTCCTTTCCGCCGTGCCTGACAGTCAGTACATACTGTTTTCCGATTTGCCCTGTCAGGTTATCGCCTTTGTAATAAAATCCCTGATTAGGTATTACTTCTTTTAATGTATCGGTCGTGGTGCCGTCGCTGACGGTTACGAATGCACCTTTCACGAATATGGCCGTAGGATTGCTGTAGTCAAAACCTCCGAAATAGGGGGCCGATGTGCTTATTAGCGCCTGGGCAGGTTCACCCGGCTCTATCCATGCTTCAATGATGAGCTTACTTTTATATTCCGGAAGTTTTACTTTTACTTCCTTACGGCATCCGGCTGACATCAGTAATATTAATATAATACTCCAAATTCTCATATTTAAAATTTAAAATTCCAGGTTAAAGAGGGTAGGATGGGGAATAGGGTAACCTGTTTGGCCACTACTTTGAAATCGCCTTTTAAAAGGTCGCCTTGCCTGGAAAAATAAATGAAATAAGGGTTATATCGGTTATATACATTAAACACGCTTAAGGTGAGGGAATGGTTCAATTTTCTTTTATTTTCCGGTGATGCTGTTGTTATTTCAATATCAGCAGAAATTATTTTTGATTTTTTCCATTCTTTGTGTTTGCTGAAAGAAAAAGTAGCGCTGATGTCCATACGGTGATAGGGCACGAACTGATAAGAATTTCTAAGTCCGTAATCGTTGCTCATGCTTCCTTCAAAAAGGAAAAAGCCATTGGGCAGAGTGCCGCGGTTGCCCGTGGCATATACCCATACTATTCCAAAATTCCAAAAAGGAAGGGGTTCATAGGTTAACACCAGGGAAGCATCGTGCCTGCGGTCGTATTTGGCAGGAAATACCAAACCGTAATTTATTTCATCAAATTGCCGCAGTGTCCACGAAAGGGTATAACCAATCCACCCTGTTAATTTCCCTTTTGATTTCCTGATAAAAAATTCCGCTCCGTATGCCCAGCCCTTGCCGAACGTAAATGCATTATCCGGATTGTCATATACATTATCGGAAGGTTCGGCGCCTTCTTTATATTCAATTTGGTTTTTCATGTCTTTGTAATATACTTCCACCGACGTCTCAAAGAGGTTGTCTTTAAAATTTTTAAAAATTCCTGCTGCATATTGGTTACCGATTTGCGGCTTAATGACTTCAGTGCACGGCATCCATACGTCAGTAGGCAAAGATACCGATGAAAGGGTGGCAAGGTGTATGAACTGATAATTGCGTGTATAAGATGCTTTGAAAGATAAAGAGGGGCTTACGATGTAGGTCATGCTTGCCCTGGGTTCGGGCCCCGGATAACCTGAAACCACCCGACCGCTCCTGTAATTCAATGTATCTGTGATTTTGCCCTGAAAATTTTTCAAATAACGGGTGAAAGGGCCTACGTGAAAAAAGTGGTTATAGCGAAATCCTAAATTTAATTTAAGGTTGCTTCGCAGTGTCCAATCATCGCTGATGTAAACCGAACTTTCATGAGAATAGAGTTTAACCACTTTTCCCAGGTCGAAGACGGTTTCGCCTTGCTTGGCGCTGACGTTGGTGGGGGTGAAAATATGATAATAGTGGTGGATGCCTGCACGAATGTTATGTCTTGAATTGGGATAAATATAAAGGTCATATTTTAATCCGAAATCACGTATGCCGGAAAAAAATTTCCCTTCAAAATCATCCTGAAATGCTTCAAACTTGAAATTGTAATCGGAAAAAGCAAAAGTGAGGTTGGAAAAAAGTTTTGAATTGAAAATATGGTTCCAACGGGCCGAAAGGGTAGCATTTCCCCATGGGATGCGCGTATCGATGAAATCTTCAACAGAATTGAATTGAAAAACATCTTTGCCATAATATCCGCTGAGGTATATTTTATTTTTTTCATTCAGGATGTAATTCCATTTCAAATTCATGTCGTAAAAAAAGTAAGAAGTTCCCTTGAAATCTGTTTTTTCAAGCCAGGGCTTGGCTATCACATCCACATACGTCCGCCTGCCGCTCAGGATAATGGAAGATTTTTCTTTTTTAAGGGGGCCTTGCACGGTGATGCGCGATGCTATAACTCCAATGCCGCCTTCTGCTTCCCAATAGCGGTTGTTCCCGTCTTTTGTGGTGATGTCTAATACACTGGCCAGCCGCCCACCGTATTCGGCCGGCATTCCGCCTTTAATCAAATTCACATTTTTAATAGCATCCCCATTGAATACAGAAAAAAAGCCCATCAGATGGGATGCGTTATAAACGGGTGCATCATCCAGCAGTATCAGGTTTTGGTCGGGCCCGCCTCCGCGCACGTAAAATCCCGTATTGCCGTCTCCTGCATTTTTCACCCCGGGCAATAATTGGATTGTTTTTAAAATATCCACTTCACCCAAAAATGCGGGAATTTTTTTTACTTCATGCATTTCCAGTTTGACAGTGCTCATGCGGTTCTGAGTAACGTTTTCATCGTTTTTTTCTCCCACCACTTCCACTTCATTCAGGGTTGTGCCGCCTTCTTCTGTCATTTCAATGTTTAAGTGAATTTGTTTGGTGACTTCTACAGGGATTTCTTTTTTTGCATACCCGATGTATTGTATCACCAGCGTATGGCTTCCGACCGGAAGGTTAATGGAAAAAAGGCCGTAGTTATTGGTGAAAACTGCCTGCGAAGGGCGGGCTTTCGAGTAAACCGTTGCCCCTACCAAAACCTCTCCGTTTTTTTTGTCAAATACCTTTCCGCTTACAGAAATATTTTGGGATGAAATGTAACGGCAAACGATAACAAGAAAAAACAAGCACGAAATGCGCATGGTTAATCGGTCAGAATATCTATAAGATACACCAATGCAGCCATGGCAGCGCCTCCGAGTTCAAGTTCACGTTTGTGGATTTTGTCAAAGGTGTCTTGGCGGGTATGATGCAGGTCAAAATAACGTTGCCCGTCGGGAATAAAGCCGATGCATGGAACTCCGAGTTTTTCCAAAGGGCCGATATCGGCTCCGCCTCCTTCATCGTGAAGGTACTGTATAAGGTATTTTTCAAGCAGGTCGCGATGTGCATATATTTTTTTGAAAAGCCCCGAAGTGGTATCGATGCCGAAGCCGCGGGGCGTAAAACCTCCGGCGTCGCTTTCCATGGCAGCCACATGCTTCCATCCTTTGTTTTTAGTTTCTTCGGCATAACGGTTGGCGCCTCTTAATCCGTTTTCTTCATTCATAAAACAAACCACACGTATGGTATGTTTTGGTTTGTATCCCAACTGTTTGAATGCCCTGATGATTTCCATGCTCTGGACGATGCCGGCTCCGTCATCATGGGCGCCATGGCCCACATCCCACGAATCCAGATGCCCTCCGATTAAAATGATTTTATCGGGATGAGTGGTGCCTTTTAAATCGGCAATGACGTTGTAGGAAAGAGTATCGGGATATTGCCTGCAGTCGGAATACAATTGTATGTAATCTATTTCATTATTATCGAACGAAATTGAAAGTTCATCGGCCCCTGAATAACTCAGGGCAAAGGCAGGGATTTTAATATTTGAAATGGATGTGTCGTATCGCATTTGTCCGGTGTGAGGTTCATTATCGCGGCAGGAAGTCATGCTCCTGATAAGAACAGCCCTGGCACCATATTTGGCAGCCATGCTTGCCCCTTTGGAACGATAACTTACGGCTTTACCGTAGGCCTCGCCCTGTGAAATAAGCCCGTCGTCAAACCTTGTGTCGTAAAAAACAATTTTACCTTCAATGGCAACTTTGCCGATTTTTTCGAGTTCATCAAAAGATTTTACCCTGACCGCAGGGGCCTTTAATATACCGTTGGTGGAAATGCTGCCTCCCAGTGCCAGCACTTCAAATGATTTGACTTTCTTATTTTTCGTAAAAACCTTGCACCACTCCTTTTTCCCCCTTACCCAATGAGGAACCTTCACCTCTTGTAGAAAAACTTCATCTGCCCCGTAAGTTTTTAATGTGTTTAATGACCACGTAACTGCTTTTGCTGCCTGAGGGCTCCCGCTCAGGCGATGCCCCACCGAGTAGCAAAGGTCTTTTAATGAACCGTAACATGCGCTTTTTGTTAGGTAATAGCGGTAAAGCTTATTCAGAAATGAAGTATCGGGTTGTGAAATCAGCAGCAACGGAAAAAGTAAAACCCCCTTGAAATTCATCCGCGCAAAAATACCAATAATTCCTGTATCGGCTTAATTAAAAATAAAAAAATTTTAATAAAATCAATACGATAAAAAAGCGTAATTTTGAAGCGGTAATTCTTCTGATTTGGCTTTTTTTTCTGTCATAACGGTATGTAAGGACAACGCCCGCACCATTTTGTCCAACCTGCAATCGGTGCAAAGCCAAACCTTTCCGGATTTCGAGCATATCATTCAGGATGGCCTTTCTTCCGACAATACGGCCCATGAGGTTTCCAAAGTTGCCTATGCTGGCATTAAATTCTTTTCAGAATCAGACAACGGCATCTATGATGCCCTAAATAAGGCCTTGGCCAGGGCAAACGGAACTTATGTCATTTTTCTTCATGCCGATGATTTTTTTCCTGATAATCGGATATTGGAAAAAATTCATCAATTTCTGATGAATCATAACATGCCTGAACTTGTGTATGGTGATTTGAACTACGTGGATGCCGATGATGTTCGGAAGGTCATCAGGGCTTGGAGAAGCGGCCCTTTCCGGAAAGATGCGTTTTATGACGGATGGATGCCGCCGCATCCGGCTCTGGTGGTGAAAAAGAGCGTTTTTGACGAGTGCGGGAATTTTCAAACGTCATTTAAAATATCGGGGGATTACGAATGGATGGTGCGGGTGTTTGTGAAGTATCAGAAATGTGCCGTATATTTTCCTGAGGTAGTGGTGCACATGCGCACCGGAGGAATCAGCAACAGAAGTTTTTGGCATCGCTGTAGGGCCTGGAAGGAGGATATCCTGGCATGGAAAACAAACGGTTTGAAAAGAAAATGGTACACCCTGCCGCAAAAAAAGTTTAGAAAAATTTTTCAATATTTCAGCCATGAGCAGCATTGAAATTGAAGACATTGGTTTTTTGTCTCCTGAAAGCGTATATCCGGAGATTAAGCCTCACATCCATCATACTCCGATACTGAAAGGGCGGTATTTTAATGAGATATTGGATGCGGAAGTGTTGTTTAAGTGTGAAAATTTTCAGAAGACCGGCTCATTCAAAATCAGGGGAGCCATGCATGCCGTGGGAAAGAAACTATCATCGGGCAACATACGTGCTGTTGCCACTCACTCATCGGGTAATTTCGGGCAGGCACTGGCCTTTGCTGCCGGGCAATACGGAATCCGATGCCATATTGTGGTTCCGAAGAATGCTCCAATGGCAAAAGTGCAGGCCATGCAGGGATACGGAGCGGAAATTGAATTTTGCGAGCCGGGTACCCAAAACAGGGAACGTGCTTTACAAAACTACCTACAACAGCATCCCGATTCGGTTTTTATTCATCCTTATAATCAGAAAGAAGTGATTGAAGGCCACATGACCCTGGTTAGCGAACTGAAAATTGACGGCATCAATCCTGATATTATTTTAGTACCCGTTGGAGGAGGCGGGCTAATTTCCGGAATATCGTTGGCTTCTTCTCATTATTTTCCTGGGTGTACCGTGATAGGGGCCGAACCTGAAAATGCCAACGATGCTTTTCTTTCCGTTAAAAAAGGGGAAATTGTACATCTGACGGAGGTCAACACCATTGCCGACGGATTAAGGACTTCCCTGGGTGATATTACATTTTCGGTCATAAGGGAAAAAGTAAGAGAAATCATCACTATTACGGAGGAAGAAATATTGCTTGCACAAAAAGAAATCATGGGCCGCCTGAAAATCGTGGCGGAACCATCATCGGCAACGGTTTGGGCAGCGGCTAAAAAAATCAAAAACCAACTGGCCGGAAAAACGATAGTGTTGGTAATTTCCGGGGGAAATGTGGATTTTTGATATTTTGTTTTAAACTTTAATTGTTTTACTTCATCTAAGTTGTAAGTGAATACAAAAGCCGAAAAGGCCATTAAAGAAAAAATTGCCCTCAATCCGGAAGACAGTTCAATCCTGCCTGATATTTTACGCTATTATCAGAAAGACATTTATTTTGCCATTCGACGCATGGTGCTGACTCACGAGGATGCTGATGACGTGCTGCAGGAGGTGATGGTGAAGGTGTGGCTCAACCTGAAAAATTTCAAAGGGGAAAGTTCGCTGTTCACCTGGATATACAGGATTGCCATCAACGAATCGATGCAATTTCTTAGGAAGAAAAAGATAAAATGCCATGAAAATCCCGACGCGGCACTAAAAGCATCGGATTGTTTAAAATCAGACCCTTATTTTAAAGGTGAACAAATTCAGGCAGCACTTTTTGATGCCGTGAATATGCTTCCCGAAAAACAACGCCTGGTTTTTCAAATGCGGTATTTTGAAGAAATGCCCTATGAGCAAATTGCCGAAATTACCGGAACATCCGTTGGGGCGCTGAAAGCAAGCTTTCATCATGCCATGGAAAAGATGGAGGCATACCTTAGAGAAAAATCACAAAACATCATCATTCAATAACCATGAAAAAATTTGGTGAACATAAGCAATGGTTCGACACTCCGGAAAATTACCACGAAGGGGCCGAAACCAAAATCAAAAACCGCGTGGAATTGTTGTCGGAAATCAAACCTCATGGGATGTTGTATGAACTCAAATTAAAATCCGCCAAAAATTTTGAAGTACCGGAAAAATATTTCCATGATTTTTGTTTCACATTGAACAACAAAATCTCCAATACGAAATCTGTTAAGGCAGATTTTATTTCAAATAAACGTCATGCAAACCAAAAAAAATCCAACTTGATTGTATTATACAAGATGGCAGCTGCGATTGTATTGGTATTGTCGGGTTGGTGGGTTTACTTAAGTTTTTTTAAAAACGAAAATGCAACTCCTGTTTCGGAGAAGAAAAATTATGCCGACACATGTCAAACCCTGGCCTGCATTGAAAGGGAACAGGTATTGAATGAACTGTATTATGAACTCAGCGACAGCGAAATGGAAGCATGGTATTAAACCTTTCAAGTTCATTTTTATCTAATATTTCAAAATCCTAAAACCAGAAGATTATGAAAAACATGTTACTTGTTACAACTGCGTTACTACTTTGGAGTAACCTCTTTGCCCAAAAAGAAGATAAAAGAAGCATCAAAGAAGCACGCAGAAAATTTATTGAAGAAAAACTGGAACTTACCGATGAAGAAAAGCAGAAATTCTGGCCGGTTGCCGATGAGTATCTTTTCAAGGAGAAAGAACTGAAAATGAATTTTAACCTTAAAATGGAGTTCATGCCCGAAAACCCTTCGGACAAAGAAGCAGATGAGTATTATAAATTGATTTTGAAGTTTAATCAGGATGAATACGAATTAAATAAAACGTATGCTGAAAAAATCAAAAGCATTATCGGAGTAAAAAAAACCATAAGGTTTTTTGCTCTTAGGCATGAATTTAAAAAGGAAATGATCCGGAGGGCAGGAGGCAAGCCGCCGCATCACGGTAAAGGGCATCATCCGGAACATTAAAGGCCTGCAGATATTAACAAATTACGGTACAAAAACTTACAAATTCCGTCAAATCGTTCATATTATTTCGGTAAATTCATGCTTCGCATGCGTTTGCCGATTTTTGCTTTTTTTTGTTTAATTGCCGATATCGTTTTTGGCCAATACTATTATACCAACTCTTTTTTCCGGGGGGCGGGGATATATGCGGCATTAACCCAGAACTCGCATCGCTATTGGAATAAAAATGAAAAAGACAAGGATTTTTTGTTTTTTGTCACAAAAAATTATTATCCTTCCACACACATTTCCAGGGAATATTTCAACTGGGGAGTGGGGGGCTTTGCCGAATTTTTGCCTTACAACCGTGTGCGCTGGCATACCGAGTTGGAATATTGCCGCCGGGGTGCTTTGGAAAAAGAAATTATCGATCAATACATCGGCACCAGGGCCGGATCTTTTACCCGGAACCGTTATTCCTATTTTCAGTGGAACAATTATCTGAAATTTTATCATCCGATTTTCTTTGACTCTCACTGGTACTGGATGCCCGGTATTCGCCTGGAATATTTGTTCAGCCAGCGTATATCGGCATTTGCGCCTTATTCATCATCTTTCAGAAAAATTTGGTTCAGCGGCAATATTGCGTTGGGCTTTGAAAGACCGCTTTTTAAGCTGTGGAGCTGGATTTTTGAGACCCATTATTTTGCCGACATCATCCGTGAAAAGCCGGCAAGCGGTGTTTATATTAGAAAACGCACCATTGAATACCGACTGGGGTTAATCTGGAGGGTGAGGCAAAAATCTATTGACGATTGCAATGCTCCAAGATACAAGGGACCGACATATTATTAAAAACTTAAATTTGTAATTCAAATTCGTATGTCATCAGAAGATATCATCATTTCACTGACAAAAGGAGCAATGACTCCTAAGGAAGAAATGCTGGAAGTTAAAAAGAAGAAAGGAAGTTTGCTGATTGGCATTCCAAAAGAAGAAGCATTTCAGGAGTATCGCATTCCGCTGGTGCCTGATGCAGTGGCACTGTTGGTGAATAATGGGCATTCAGTCAGGGTGGAAAGCGGAGCTGGGAAGATGTCGCATTTTGAAGATACTGACTATTCGGAAGCCGGAGCTGAAATTGTTTATTCGAAAAAAGAAGTTTTCGAATGTGATATCATTTTGAAAATCACCCCACCCGATGATGCAGAGTTGGAATTAATGAGGCCTAAGCAAATCATTTTTTCCGCCCTTCAGTTAACCACACAACCCGAAAACTTTTTGAAAAAACTAATGCAGAAAAAACTGAACTGTGTGGCTTTCGACCTGATTATGGACGAGTCGGGCAAATTTCCGGTAATTCAGTCTATGGGAGAAATTGCCGGAAAGGCCAGTATTCTGATTGCTTCAGAATTGTTAAGTAATTCGCACAATGGAGTGGGTTCCATTCTTGGAGGCATCAGCGGTATTTCACCCACTGAAGTGGTTATATTGGGAGCGGGAACCGTCGGAGAAACCGCTACTAAGGCTGCACTGGGCCTTGGTGCCACCGTAAAAATTTTCGATTTTTCTGTAAGCCGCCTGCGCCGTATTCAAAAAAATGTCGGATACCCGGTTTTCACTTCTGTTATAGTACCTAAAGTACTTGAAAAACATTTGAAAACTGCTGATGTGGCCATAGGTGCTTTGCGTTCAAAGAATGGCATTACACCCTGTGTAGTGACGGAAAATATGGTGAGTGAAATGAAAACCGGTTCGGTTATTGTGGATGTAAGTATTGATCAGGGAGGTGTTTTCGAAACTTCCCGGGTAACCACCCACGATAACCCTACCTTCCGAAAACATGGAGTTATTCATTATTGTGTTCCCAACATTCCATCACGTTACGCCCGAACGGCATCCTATTCCCTGAGCAGTATATTTTCCCAAATTCTGATAAATATGGGCGATGAAGGAGGCTTCGATTCGCTCATCCGTAAAGACAGGGGGCTCCGCAACGGAGTTTATATCTACAACGGTATCCTGACCAATAAAATTCTTTCCGATTATTTTAACTTGCCATTTAAAGACATCAATCTTTTAATGGCTGCATTCTAATGATTACTTAGAAACTATTATTTTCTTTTTCATCATGCCAGGTTGTTCATTAACCTGAACAATCAGGAAATAAACTCCATCAGGTATAGTCTCGGAAATTTCGACCATTTTGCAGGACCGTTCTTTAGGTTTTCCTATAAATACTATTTTCCCATTTATGTCAGTTAACAGATAGGTTTCTATCTGTAATTCTTTTGAAAAATAAATTTTATTTTTTAAAGGGTTGGGATAAATCGTAAAATTTAAATCGGGAAGAGAATAAATGGAAATTGCAGAAAGTGTCGAGTCAGTAGTTTGGCCATTGGATATCATGACGTTGCTGGTTAGCCCGGCACCGTTTTCGGCAAAGACACTGAAATAGTAAGTGGTGTTGTTTTGAAGAACCAAATTTTTTGCTGTTACGGTGTTGGAAGGCCAGGTGGGTGTCCATCCTAACACATTAGTTGCACCGGGGGCCGTGCCTATGGCATAATAGTAAACGCTGATCCCGGAATTCGGATCGGAAGATGCTCCCCAGTTAGCACTCAATGAATCCGTCAGGGGTACTGTATTGATATCGGGACCTTTTCCGTCATTTATGTAGGATACCAATGAGGGAGGTGTCCAATCAATATTCAAATCATGATAATGAATGGGTGAGATATTACCGGCGTTGTCCTGAACGATGGATTTGATTTTACCGGCAGGCTGAGTGGGTGAAGGGTTCTGATGACGAATCTCGTTCAATGTACCACTGCCCACCGAAACCACCGCCGAACTACTTCGTGATCTATAAACTTTAATTTCATCTATGCTGAGTTTGGCATTACCTGATCTGAATGAAATAAACTTTCCGACAGTATGAGGTGTGGGGTCGGTCCATGTGGCCACCAGGTTATTGTTCCAGTAAATTTCAATTTTGCCCGTCACACGGTCGAAGATCACTTTCACATCATACCATTGTCCGGCAACAAAAGAATGATTGTTGTCGAGAACGGGAGTCCCAAAATTGTTGTTTATAACTTTATAGAGCTGAAGTTTCTGATTATCCAGGCGGAACCATACAAAATATGAGTTGTTTCGGTTTGAACTGTCGGCATTATCGCAGAAGAAATGAAAGCCTCCCCTGCGGTTTGTGCCCGTCCCTTCCAGTTTGAAGAAGAAATGATAAAGGTATCTGTTAGACAAGGTTTGATTCAAAGCGGCATAGATGTTTGTATTTCCGGCTGCCGTGGAGGTTTCGTCGGTTTGAACCAAAGCATTGTTTTGAATGCTCCAGGTACCGGTTTTTTGGGTCCAGTCGGGATGAATGGACTGGTCGAAGTTATCCGAGAAAAATCCACGGATGTGGTTGGCGCGCCATTCGGTTCCGTTGTAATCGAGTACCTGATAATATCTGTTTTGTATGCCGCTTCCTCCGGGATTATCCTGGTCAATGAAGTTAGCGGTGAATGTGGTGGTTTTCCAGGAGTTTAGGGTGCTGACGGTAGTTTGTGGTGGGATGATGTCGGTGGGAGGAGGCGTGGTGGCATTGATGGTATATGAACCGTTCCAGCCGGGAGCTGTGGTGGAACAATCGCTGCGGAATTCCAGCAGCAAACTGTCGTTCGAGGTGGTGAAAGGCCCGGGAATAACGGTTCCGGCGTGCTTGGAAAGTAATGTGGAATTCACACTTCCGCCGTCATACACAAAAATGTAATCGTAACCTGCTTCCGTATTGAAGGAATTAAACTGCAGGGTGATATTGGTGGCCGAGTTATTTTTGAACAGCCAGAAAACCCTTTCATCGTTTCCGTAATTTCCCGATGGACCTCCGGTGTCGTAGAAATTGCCGGAATTGGCAGTGTAAGTGGTGGTTATGGTATAAGTGTCGTTGATGAGTTTGTAATATTTTTCCCAATTCCAGTTAGGGCCTGGGTCGGTGTGGGTTTGGTTGGGATATTGCTGGTGGCCTTTCACTTTGATGCAGGAGCCCAAAAGGCATTGGCTGGATGATCCACTACAGGAAGGGCCGAAGTAAGTGCGAAGCGGGTTAATGTTGTGGCTTTGGCAGATGTCTTTGGTAAGGGCAGCCGAGGCGTTATACATGGCGTTGGTAAACCATGAAATCTGATTGATATATCCTTCATGTTCTATGCCCACCGTGTAGGGATTTTCCGTTCCCACATGCCATGCCTTATTGGCTTCCAGCACCATTTGGGTGATTTGGCCGTCGCTGCTGCGCACCACGTAATGGGCCGATACACCCGCGGCACAATTCTGAAACCATGATATGCAACCGGCATAGGTGCCCTGAACAAAATGTATGGTTACGGCCGATACCTGAACGCCGTTGCGCGAGCTGTAATTGCAGGATGCGGCAGGATTCCAGAGCGCCGGCGGATAATCGGGTGAAGCAACGGAAGCGGATGCATTAAATTTATGCGTGTGCGACGCATCCGATATTTCCACATCCGATACCACCACTTTTCCTGATGAAAGCACGGCATAATTCTCTCCGAAAACTTCCTGAAGGTTTATGGAATAGGGTTGAATTCCCGCAATTTCGTATATGATTTCAGAACTTAAAACATAAAGTATTTGATAAAGGTGGCTGTTGATGGCAAATTGATTTACCGGATTGCCGTCGAGGGGAAGTTCACTGAGTTCAATTAAAACCGGAATATATTCGACGGGATTATTCGAAAATATGCCTTTTTCCGTTTGGACTTTATGAAAGGCCTTTGCATAAGCCATCAGGTGTATTTCCGGATTGGTTTTGATTTTTTCTGCATTAAAACCGCTCAATGCAGCCACTTTAACAAGGTTGTTGCGGAAATAATTCTTTCCGTCTTCCACCAGGCCAAAATAGCCGTAGGTTTCGGGATATCCTATGCAGCTTTTTTGATTCGGGTCGGGCTTAAGGAAATCCAATCTGCTTTGAGTCCATGAAACAGCTTCCAGCATACCGGCAGGTATGGTTGGATAAAGGGCATAGGCCTTACGGAAATCCACAGCTCTGTAAGTCAAAATACTAACTAATAAGACAAAAGAAAAAGTAAATTTTTTCATGGCAATTTTTTTAAGCGAAGATAATAATTTATTTCATTATTCTTCATCATTTTTTTAAAGAATAAAACGATGCGTGTTTTAAACATGGCAGCAATAAACTGCATTTAGGAATATAATTATCCGACAACACTTAAACTATTTAAAGGGGCGTAATGGAAGTAGGCGGTAGGAGAAAATTACAAGCATCATTAAATGACTAATACAAATTACGAATTCCTTCCGTAATCTTTCGGCTTGAATTTCGCATCGTTTAGGATGGTAGCGCTTTCGCCCACGGCCCTGATGACAAACAAGCCCTTTCTGTAGGCAAAGCGTGTGGCTTCAGGCGAGGCCTTTATGTAGGCCACGGCACCGCAATTCTTTTTATTACCGTACACCGGAAATATTTCCTTAAACACCATAAGTTTTTTTAAAAAATTATTGACAATGGGAACTCTCATATTTTTTCCACTTTCACCACCACTAACTCCTTGTCGCTTTCAGCCATCAGGTCAAATTCATATTCCCTGCCTTTATATTTTTTGTATTTTCGTTGTGATGTTCCGTTCACCGGTATGCCACATGCGTTCAGAAGGCGGATGAGTTCCCCGTCCACCATGGCCTCAATAAGTTTTTCCCATTGGTCGTTGAAGAGGCTTTCCAATTTGTGCAGTTTTCGATCGGTTTCTTTTAATTGTCTGTCGGTCTCTTTGATTTGCAGTGCAGTTTCCTGAAACTTTTTGTCGGTTTCCTGAAACATCAGCCAAACTTTTCAAAAGTGAGCCCCTCTCCGCTCGGAATATTTTTGGGTTGTGCCATAATGCAAAGATATGAATATTAAGCTAGTTTTGTTGCCACGTATTGTAGCAATAATGTTAAAAATCAACTGCATTCCTCAGTAATTAAAGTTTAAGTCTGAGGGCTCCGCTCACTCTGTATGATTAAGTTATATAGGCATAATGTAAGCGTGCGGGCGGGATGTGAATTTCGCGGGGCTTGGAAAATCCGGAAAAGTCCTTACAGGTAGGGCGGAGGGATGGAAAGGATTTAAAAAAAGCAAGGCGGAAATTTTAGTAAAAGAAAGAAGCATTATTCAATATAGGAATAAACATACTCAGAACGCATGCCTCGCTTTTTTTCGTGCTTTTCCGATGATTTTCCTGCCCCGCGGAATAGCGCGTAAGAAGCGTATGAAGCCCGCTTTTTTTGCTTACTTTTTTTCTAAAAGAAAGTTTGAGGATTGAAGGTAAAACTATCAAAATTATCCATCAGTAAAACTTTTATGTTCTCAGAGTGCGGGTAATTTCGTATAGTCCGATGGCAATGCTCACGTGAACGTTATGCGAGTGAAGTTTGCCATACATGGGTATTTTGGCCACAACATCGCAAAGCTTGATTAAATGATCCCGTATTCCCAGGTTTTCGGAACCGGCCAGTATCCCGATTTTTCGGTGCCCTGTGTGAAGTGAATTTCCGATTTGCTGCAGGGGAACGGCCTCAGGTGTGTTTTCCAGCCCTATCAACAGCCCCCCCCGATTTTTTAAAATCTTCCAGAAAATCATCCAACCGACTCACAATTTCATGTTCCACAAACTGACTTGCACTGCGGGAAGTTTTTTTTATAACAAGGGGATTTTGCAGGGCTTGACTTCCTTCAAAAAAAATTTTTTTTACTCCGAAGCCATCGGCTATCCTGCAGATCATTCCTGCATTTCGGGGTATACGCAAAGAACAACAAAAAATAAAAATTTTAGGAAATGCCTCAGGCATCTATGTTGGCATAACGTGCATTTTTTTCTATGAATTCGCGTCGGGGCGGCACTTCGTCGCCCATCAGCATGCTGAAGATCCGGTCGGCTTCGGCAGCATTGTCGATGGTTACCTGCTTCAATATTCGCGTTTGGGGGTTCAGGGTGGTTTCCCACAACTGTTCGGCATTCATTTCTCCCAAACCTTTATAACGTTGAACCATAACAGAGTCGGATTTGTCTCCGCCCAGTTCCTTAACGGCGGCATCCCGCTGTTCATCGTTCCAGCAATAGCGTTGTTCCTTGCCTTTTTTTACCAGATAGAGTGGGGGTTGGGCTACGTAAACATAGCCCTTTTCTATCAGTTCACGCATGTGGCGGAAGAAGAAAGTGAGAATGAGGGTCGTGATGTGTGATCCGTCTACGTCGGCATCGCACATGATGATGATTTTATGATATCGGAGCTTTTCCAGGTTCAGGGCGCGTTCGTCGTCTTTCGTTCCCCGAGACACGCCCAATGCCGTAAAAATATTTTTTATTTCTTCATTTTCATAAATTTTGTATTCCAGGGCTTTTTCCACATTAAGGATTTTTCCCCTGAGCGGAAGGATGGCCTGAAATTCGCGGTTACGGCCTTGCTTGGCGGTACCTCCTGCCGAGTCGCCCTCCACCAGGAAGAGTTCACAAGCCTCGGGGTCGTTATTTGAGCAATCGGCCAGCTTTCCGGGCAATCCCGATCCGCTCATGACGGTTTTGCGTTGCACCATCTCGCGGGCTTTTCGGGCAGCATGGCGTGCTGTGGCTGCCAGAATCACCTTATCGGTAATCAGTTTGGCCTGCCTGGGGTTTTCTTCCAGATAGTTGGCCAAGGCCTCGCTCACGGCTTGGTCAACCGCTCCAAGAACTTCGTTATTGCCCAATTTGGTTTTGGTTTGTCCTTCAAACTGTGGCTCGGAAACCTTCACCGATATCACTGCCGTTAATCCTTCCCTGAAGTCATCACCGCTAATTTCAAATTTTACCTTCGACAACCAACCATTCTTTTCTGCATGGTTTTTCAGCGTTCGCGTCAGGCCCCGACGAAACCCCGACAAATGTGTTCCTCCTTCATGGGTGTTGATATTGTTAACATAACTCAGGACCGTCTCGTTGTAGGAATTATTGTAAGTAAAAGCAACTTCCACCGGAATACCGGTTTTATCGTTGTAAATGTAAATGGGTTCTTCAATCAGTTTTTCTTTTCCGTTATCCAGATATTTGACAAATTCCACCAGGCCTCCTTCACTGTGGAATTCTTCCATGATCGGGTTGCAGTTTTCATCTTTTTGCCGTTGATCAATTAGGGTAATGTGTATGCCTTTATTGAGAAAAGAAAGTTCACGCATGCGGTTGGCCAGGGTAGTAAAATTAAATTCCGTCACGGTAAAAATACTTGCATCCGGCTTAAAGTGCTGGATGGTTCCGCGATAGTTCGTAGTTCCCACTTCTTTAGCCGGTGCCAGTGGTTTTCCGTATTCGTATTCCTGTACTACAATTTTTCCATCCCGGTGTACTTCCGTTTTCATGTAGGAAGAAAGAGCATTCACACAACTCACACCCACACCGTGTAATCCGCCCGATACCTTGTATGTGTCTTTGTCAAACTTTCCTCCGGCATGCAATACGGTCATCACCACTTCCAGGGCACTGACACCCATTTTCGGATGGATATCGGTTGGGATGCCCCGTCCGTCATCTTTCACTGTTATTGAGTTATCGGGATGAATGGTAATCTCGATGTTTTTGCAAAAACCTGCCAGTGCTTCGTCAATGCTATTGTCCACAACTTCATACACTAAATGATGCAAACCTTTAAAGCTGACATCGCCAATATACATGGCAGGCCTTTTCCTTACGGCTTCCAAACCTTCCAAAACCTGAATGTTGTCGGCATTGTATTGACTTATTTTTTGTTCTTTTTCCATGATGTCTTGCATAGGCATATATCTTATAAAAGTACCGAATTTTCAGGGATTTCAGGATTTTTTTTCCTTAAAAATTACTAACATTTTACCTTTGATTTTCAAGTAAACCATACCTTTGAAAAAACATGATCTGGCATATTCTCCGATACCTTCTATCGCTGAGTATTCCTGCTTTTTACAGAAAAATTACCGTAAAAAATGCACACTATGTCCCCCGGGAACATCCTGCCATACTGTCTTTCAATCATCCCAATGCATTCACCGACCCGCTGGGTATTACCTTTGGAATTTGGCCTGTACGCACATGGTATATGGCACGTGGGGATGTATTCAGGCCGGGGGTCATCAGCGCCATTCTTGAAAACATCGGAATAGTACCGATTTTCAGATTAAGGGACGGTGGCAAGGAGGGATTGATGAAGAACGACGAGTCGTACAGAAGAGTGTTCCGTTTGCTGAAGAAAGGAAAAAAGGTGATTGTGTTCTCTGAAGGTTTATGCATTCAGGAACGCCGTCTGAGGCCCATAAAAAAAGGAGTACCCCGTATGGTGTTTGCAGCCTGGGAAGAAGTTAATAATCCTGATCTGACTCTGATTCCCGTTGGATTGTTTTATGAAAGGCCAAACCGATTCGGTTCCGACTGGTTGTTCAACATAGGAGAACCCATCCCCATCAAGCCATGGTATGACCAATATCTTGCCGAGCCGGCAAAGACCCTTTTTAGGTTCCAACAATTCATCGAAGCTGAAATGAAAAAACTGGTCATACACATCAATCACAAAGAATTTGATATTTTGGCCGAACAACTGGAAAAAATTTATTTCAATGAATTCCTTTATAAAAAAAAGGTCAGACCCGACCCTTACGAGCGTTTTTTGTTGGCGAAAATCATTACTGATCACCTGAATTCCCTTTCACCTGAAAATCCGCAAGTTGGTGACCTTATAAAACAATTTCAAATTTTTTTTGATTTTTGCCGGACACATCACATCAGGCCATGGATGATGGATGATTATTTCTTTAAGAACCTGAATTTTACAGACTATCTCAGAATTGCACTACTGCTCTTTGTGTTACCATTATTTATACTGGGGAGCATTCTTTTGTATATTCCGAACAGATTAACCTTTTTAACGACAAACTTTATTGTCAGGTCCGTTGAGTTTTATTCGTCTTTCCTGATTGGTTCAGGAACTTTTATTTTGTTGTTTTATTTTTTGATGATTTCTTTTCTATTAAGCCTCTGGCAATCTTCGGCCAGATATCCGGTTTTTATTCCGGCTTTTTTATGCCTGCTTTTTATTTCAGGATTCTGGTATAAAAATTACATTTCCTATAAAAAGATATTTTCTTATATTTGGAGAGGAAGAAATTCAAAAATTAAAAAAGGAAAAAAAATGCTTTTGGATTGTAAGGAAAAATGGGAGTCATTAACAAATTTTAAATTGTAATATCTGGATTGGCACTACGTTTGAAAATTCAAGAAGTATAAAAAAAACGAATATGAAAACATTAAAATGCACCGGAGCTTTCTTAATGTTGGCAAGTGCACTTATCTTGTTTTCATTCGGAACGCGGAAAGACTTTACGGGCCTTATTGAAAGTTCTATTCGCTTTGAAAAAGAGTTGGATGAGCTTCCCAAAAGAGAAAACAGGGCTTTCAAGGAAGGGGAAAAATTAACCTATCGGCTACACTACGGTATCATGAATGCCGGGGTAGCGGAAATGACCGTAAAACCTGAAATTATTGATATCAGAGGCAGGAAAGTATACCATGTGGTGGTAAATGGTTATACTAAAGGTGCAGCCGACTGGTTTTTTCGTGTACGCGATCGCTATGAATCTTATATTGATAAAGATGCATTAGTTCCGTGGGCTTTTATCAGGAGGGTTGATGAAGGGGGTTTTAAATTCAGCCAGGATTATATATTTAATCATTATACAAAAAAGGTAGATGTGGGTGGGGGTGAGGTTTACGACATTCCGGCTGGAATTCAAGATATGGTCAGTTCGTTTTATGCTGCCCGCAATCTTGATTTCAGCCAGGCCAAACCCGGTGATATTTTTTCGGTAAAGTCGTTTGTTGACAAAGAAATCTGGGATTTGAAAATCCGATTTGTAGGACGCGAAATCATCGATACCGATTTAGGAAAAGTTAGGGCATTGCATTTCAGGCCAGTGGTTCAAAAAGGAAGGATCTTCAAAAGTGAAGAAGATTTGAATGTATGGATCAGTGATGATGACAACCATATCCCGCTTCGGGCCCAAGCCAACATCATCATTGGCAGCGTTAAAATGGATCTTACCAAAACCGAAAATCTGGCCAATCCGATGGCCTTTGTAAATTAATTATTTCCAACGTGTGGTTCGGATTAAACGGATAATATCTTCCTTAAAAAACTGAATGGCGGGAAGTAACGAATCATAATTAGGATAGGCATTGAAATACAGTGAACCACGAAGGAAATGACTGACTGAATCGGTAATGTAAAATTGTAAATTGGATGCGGTATTTCCCATAATGTTATAGATCAAACCGTAAACTTTGGAAGAATCTATGATTACTGGAATTTCTTCCAATCCCATGGCCTTGATTTGATGCTTAATTGCCAATGTTCTGCAATCTTCAATCAATTGGGGCAAGGGGTGAGTTGTTAAAGTTTTATAACTCAGATGTAGCATGGCTTTGTTTTTGGGAAGTGCCATGTTCCACCAACATTGGAAAGTGTCTTTTTTTTCCATTCTGGCATAAAGGGGTATTTCAAATGAAAAAGGACAAAACACCGTATCCCATCTGCGGTACGATTTATTCGGAAATTCTAAAATATAATATCCCCTTGGCTTAGGTAAGGGAACAGCATCATCTTCTTCACAGGCAATGCAGATGATTAAAAGAAAAAACGCCATGAATTTAATCCATGGCGTTTTTAGTATGATGGGCTTTATTTTCAATTTCAGAAAGGAAGATTTTCGCTGCTTCCAGTTCCGTTTTCAGGAGTGAATGCCCCCATTGCAGAAAATTCATCTGTGGTCTGTGTCAGGTTTTCCTGATTTTGGCTATGAGGTTTGTTTTCTGCCTTATGTGCGTGTTCACGTTTGCCAAGGATGGAAAAGGTTTCGCCCACAATGTCGTAGGAAGTTCTTTTATTTCCTTCTTTGTCGATCCACTGGCGGGTTTGAATTTTTCCTTCAACGTACACCTGCATTCCTTTTTTTAATAAACGATGTGCACTTTCGGCAAGGGAACGCCACATCACGATATTGTGCCATTCGGTATGGTCGATGCGGTTGCCGTGTTTGTCTTTGTAAGTTTCGTTGGTTGCCAAAGTGAAATTAACTCTGGAAATGTTTCCTTCCAACACTCTTAATTCAGGATCACGTCCAATGTTCCCGATAAGAATTACTTTGTTTACGCTTGCCATAGAAATAAAATTTAATAAATTATTACTGCAAAGTTACAAATAAATATTGTTTTAGTTTTTGTTTCGGTCGAAGTCCACCACTATTGGTGTGGAGATGCACAAAGAAGAATAAGTACCGATAATACGGCCAATCAACAATGCAAAAATAAAACCGCGTATGCTTTCACCTCCCCAGATGAAGATTACAACCAATACGAAGAAAACCGTCAGTGAAGTGAGTATCGTACGGCTTAAAGTACTGTTCAGTGCATAATTGATCAGATTAATACGTTCTGTTCCTCTGACATCTTTTTTTCCGCTTTCACTTAGTTTTTCACGGATGCGGTCGAACACCACCACGGTTTCCGTCATGGTATATCCCATAACGGTCAGTATGGCTGCAATGAAATCTTGCCCGATTTCAAGCGAGAAAGGCAAAACACGGTCGAAGATGGTATAGAAAGACAAGACGACGAGCACATCATGGAACAAAGCCACAACGGAACCCAAACCGTATTGCCATTTACGGAAGCGAATAACAATGTAAATGAACATCATGATACACGAAAACAGCACTGCACCATAAGCTCCATAAACAATATCGGTGGCGATGGTGGGCCCCACTTTTTGTTGGGACATGATTTCATAGGGTTTGTTCAAAGATTTCAAACCATTGTTCAATGCTTTTTCGGCATCGCTGTCAGCATTGGCGGAAGGATCGTTAATTTTATAAGTAGTGGTAATTTTCACCTGATTCGGACTCCCTACTGTTTTTACTTCCGGAGCACCTTCAAATACTCCTGAAAGGGTTTGTTTGATAATTTCCGTATTTACGGGTTCATTGAACCTGACCTGATATGTTCTTCCTCCCTTGAAATCGACACCCAGATTCAATCCTCCGTTTTTAAAATAAAAGATAATTCCCAGAACAATGATTACGGATGATAAGGCATAGTAAAGTTTTCTGCGTTCCACGAATTGAATATTCACGTTTTTGAATGCATTACGCGTAAAGGCATTGTCGAACGTAACATCCATTTTCTTTTCCTGCATCCAGTCGAAGATCACGCGGGTGATAAGAATTGCCGAGAACAAAGAAGATACGATACCTACACACAGGGTAGTGGCAAATCCCTGCACGGGGCCGGTTCCAAAAGCATATAAGATTAAGCCCAATATAAGCAGTGTTACGTTGGCATCAATAATGGAACTCATGGCATGTTTGTAGCCTTCTTTAATGGCAGTGTAAGTGGATTTTCCAAGGGCCAATTCTTCCCGCACACGTTCAAAAATAAGGATGTTGGCATCTACTGCAAGGCCGATGGTAAGGACGATACCGGCTATGCCGGGTAAAGTAAGCACTGCACCCATGGAGGTCAAT